>JAFGQS010000079.1 GCA_016935565.1 Deltaproteobacteria bacterium | reverse complement strand
TTCCGCCTTCCCCACTGAGAGAAGCGATCCCCACTGCACCCTGTATATCGGGCAGCCGACCACCGCCCGATTCGCCTAACCAGACAAGCGGGATTCCCATTTCCACGGTTTGTTCCCGGATCTTCTTTGCTTTTTTTGAGTAGATTCGGGCATTGCTCGATGCCAGTACGGTGAAATCGCTTGCTATGATTCCGATTCGACGTCCGCTGATACTGCCATAACCGGTGATCAGACTATCTGCCGGTGTTTTTTCTTTCATGCCGGGCATGTCGGAGCAGGCGAGCATACCGAACTCGAAAAATGTATTCGGGTCGAGCAAGCGTTCTATTCGTTCCCGTGCCGTCAACCTTCCTTTGCCGTGCTGAATTCGGACCTTCTCCGGCCCTCCCTGCCGTAATACTTCTTCTTTTCTTTTTTTGAGATTATCAAGCAACGTATCGAGTTTCATTCCTGACTCCTGGCCAAATGGGATGACATAAGGCTGATATATTTTCTCTCTTGGATAACGTAATCGCAGCCACAGAGCAACGGCAACTGTTGCCTGTCCTGAGCGGTTTTATAAAAAATGTGCCGGTGAGATGACCGCTCTGAATTCCTCTTACACTATATCCATTCAGATTCAACAATAATAAGCAATCAAAGAATCAGACGGATACTTGTACAATCAGGGGCGACTGACCGAAACGTCAATAGTTTAATCGGGATATCTCTTAATACGGCAACTCGATAATGGCACCCACGCCACCCTCGATAAAATTTTTTCCCCAGGTATCTCGGAATAAATCTAGAGCCTGTGCTCCGGTGCAGTGACTGGGTGCAACCTTTCGGACACCCAATTCCCGAAGACGGGAGATAATATGCTCGATTTCACCTGAAGACATCGAGGAGAGGTGAAATCCGCCTATGACCATGTAAACATTGTCGTTATGTTGTTCTTGTGCCGTCTTTACGATATTGACAATGCCGGGATGGGCACAGCCCGTGATGATTGCCATCCCTTTTGATGTCTCCACTATCAAGGCCTGTTCCCGAATTCCAAATCCCATCTCCCCAGTCGTGGACACATCGTTACACAGCTGTCTCGCGTTACTCACCTCCTCGACAGTTGCACCTTCCGTCTTGGCAGCACGTTTAAAATGCAGGGGAAAAAATGCCGGGACATAAACCACCACATTATTCCTATGTTTTAAAAATTCAGCCAGTCCCCCGGCGTGATCACTATGAATATGCGACAAAACAATGACATCGATACTTCCGGGATCGACGTTCATACACTTCATATTATGGAGTAAAATGCTTCCATTTTGTCCGGTATCAAACAACACGGTTTTTTCTTTGCCCTTGACGAGACAGGCAAAACCCCAATCTGTTATGCAATCCGTCCTCCCAGGAACATTATTATAAAGAATAGTAATCGTGGTAGACTGCGCACCGGCTTCAACGAGTCTCGGTAGCATAATAATGCATACCACAAAAACCAGAAAAAGAATGGGGGTCAGGTCTTGCTTTTTGCCATTCCGCATACTGCGCATACTGGAGACTATCATGTTACCATTCCTCCAATTCTCAGCTAATCGTCCGATCCGTATGAAGATTGGAAGAAGGAGTTTTTATTGAAAGGCCGTAATTATTTGAATCTGTTGTCTGCCTTCGTCTTATGAACATTGTTCACATTTTTTGAGAGCCATCCGATGTTATTAACGTCACGGTGATCAAATTGCGGAACATAGGGTTTTATGTCCAGCAGGGGTGTTCCGTCGACGATGTCCACATCTTCGATATACAGCGCATTATTCTCAACTCCGGTAAGGCGAACAATGGAAAGCCCGATAGAATTCGGCCGTCGTGGTGCCCGTGTAGAAAAGATCCCCCGTAGCGTATTATCCAGGAAGGGTTTAACGTGGAGTAACGGACCGTTTGAAAGGTGGAAATGGTACAGCAATATGATGTGTGAAAAACCATCAATATCTTTCAGGCCATCTGCGTATTGAGGTTTCACCTCGGCCGTTCCGGCAATACCTTTAGATGCTGTCGGTTGAATCGGTATCCCTTCCATGTCCTTGAAGGGGGAATGAATAATGCCGATTGATTTGTATATTATTTCGTTCATTTGTAGTGTTTTATCACCATACTTTGGGAGATGTTGTGAAATTTGATATGAGATACACGGGATTTGTTGTATTGTAATTCACAAGTACCACGATCTCAACCGTGTTTGCAATCAATCATTACATGATATGATTACTCACTGTGATTTTTAAATTTCTCGTTTTGATATCAGAGTTCAATCAGCCTTCCGACACCACCCTCTACAAAGATTTCGGGATACAGTGATCTTATCTCAGTGATGTGCTGCGTACAATGTGTAGCACAGATAAGCCCCATATTCTTTATAATTCCGAATTCATTGAATCCATGTAACCCTCCGATAAGGGCGAATATATTTCCATGCTGGGAAGCAGCATTGACAATTTCCTTTACACCGGGATGAGAACACCCGACGATGACCACCACTCCCTTCTCCGTAGTAACGACAAGGGCCTGTTCCATTCCTTTAAGTTCACCGGTGGAAAAGATGTTGTCAGCGATTTCGATCGGTTTATGAACGGAAATGACCTCCCTGGCTGCGTGAGGGGGTACGGCATATGATGACGGTACAAAAAGTCTGATATTATTAAATTTACTGAGAAAATCGACAAGACCGCCTGTGTGATCCCAGTGCGCATGTGAGATAACCACATCTTCAATAGAGGTCGGGTCAATTTTCAACTTTTTCATATTACCGAAAAGGATGGAACCCTTGGCCCCGGTATCAAAAAGGATTTTTTTCCCATATGCCTCAACCAGACAGGCAAACCCCCAGTCGGCTATAAGATCATCCCTCCAGGCCGTATTGTCGTATAGTATCGTTACTTTCAACACATATCTCCTTTAATGACTTTAATGAGAGGGTCAGGTCTTGCTCTTTGCCACCTTTGAAGCGATCTTACTGACCCGTGAATAGTGAAGTCCAATATGATTGCCCACATCCGTCAGTTTATATCCCCAGCGGTACACGGCATGATAGATACCTTCGTTTCGTTCCATGCCCTCGAATATCTCCGCGAGAGAAGGACGTGCGGCATACTTTTCCATTCGCACCGCCTCGCCGGTTTCCGAGTCTTCAATTAACTTTTGGACTTTTTCAATAAATGTTCCGCGCCCCAATATCAGTCCCCCTCTGGCTTCTTTCAACGGATTTTCTCTATCCAATCCTTCCATAACGAAAGAGGTGTACAGTTCATGGGCCTGAACCTTCGACGGGGAGAATAAACCAAGCATCCAGTCTGTGTGAAGAAACGATTCTTTTGGTCTCATACCGGCCATCACACCGTAGGAGGACCAGGACCAATCTTCCGGTGAGGAAACCAGTCCCGCCCGTATGGGATTCAATGCGATATATCGGCTGAGTTCGAGAAGGTAGGCATCCTTTTCGACAACGAATGCTTTATAGCGGCCTTGGAAGAGATGGCCCACACGGTCGTGGCGCCTGTTATACTTCTGGGTGTACACACCGTTGAGCTGGCGCATGCCCCGGGAGAGATTGGCCTGGGGCGTTTCAATCAGGAGGTGATAATGGTTGTCCATGAGGCAGTATGCATGGACAAGCCAGCGATAGCGTTCGGCCACATCGGCAAGGGTCGAGAGAAACGTCCGGTAGTCTTCGGTGTCGGCGAAGATTTCCTGCCGGGTATTTCCCCGGGAGGTCACATGGTAGAAACCACCTTCAAATTCTATGCGTATCGGTCGTGCCATAAGGGATAGGTATCACACAGGATGGCAAAAAGCAAGACCTGACCCCCGGCTGTTCAGCCGTTCTTATAAGTTAACCCGGCGCGTGAAACTGATTGACTTTCCCGCACCCTTTGATGATAATTATTTACTATGAGAGATAATAATAATGATAATAATAAAAAAATTGCAGAAGTCTTTGTTGATGTTGAGGCGCATCGATTCACGGCGGATATCATCAGGCGGCATTCAACCAATCGTGCCGATGTGCGTGCAGTTGCCCTTGATGGACTTAACCTCACGCAGTGCAAAGATATCCTTGAACTCGGGTGCGGTTTCGGATTTTTCACTGAGGCGCTGAAGGGAAGGGTACATGCCGATGCTGTCATAACGGGAGTGGATATTGTGCCGGGTTATGAATCCTCATATCTTAAGGTGTGTGAAACAGCGGGGATTAAAGGTCGTTTTACCTCAACAGGCGTTTCGGTGGTGAAGGATTACCGGGATAGATCATTTGATCTTGTCATATGCAGTTATTGTCTCTATTTTTTTCCGGAAATCGTACCGGACATAGCACGGGTACTGCGTAAGGGAGGGCTCCTTGTTACAACCGTTCACAATAAAGAAAATATGAGTGAACTCATGAATTTTGCCAAAGATGTCTTTGTCAGGGGCGGGATAGCAAATAATGAAATAAAACTTCCCATTGAAAGTTTCATCAGAAGCTTTTCTTCTGAAAACGGTTATGGTATTCTCTCCCACTGGTTCGAAGATATACATAAAACTCATTATGGCAATACTCTCGTTTTTAAACCGGGTGATATCTATTCCCTCATTGAATACTTCAGGTTTAAATGGCCGTTTTTTCTTACAACGGTAACGGATGATGTTGAGGCGGTCTTCGACCTCTTTGAAATGCAGCTCCAGCAATACTTCACTCGTGGCCGGACCGACTTTATCATAACAAAAGATGATACGATCTTTGTTTGCTCAAAACCTTTCAACAGACGAAGAAAAAAGTGAAAAAGAAAGAGCGACGGTTCTGCCCCTATTGCGGGAGCGGAATTACCCAACAATACGAAGAAGACATACTTCGGGATTATTGCGAAACCTGCTGTGTATTCTTTTATGACAATCCCCTTCCTGTTGTTTCAACAATAGTGGTCGAGGATCGAAAAATTCTTCTCGTCAAACGGGCGAATGATCCCTACAAGGGGCAGTGGTGCCTTCCTTCGGGATTTGCTGAAATCGATGAAAGTATCGAAGAGGCAGCCGTCAGAGAACTGGAGGAGGAAACAGGATTACAGGCACGGATCATCGATCTTGTCGATGTGGATTCCTGCACGAATTACTTTTACGGAGATTTGATCTTCCTGACCTTTGAAGCGGTTCACATCGGGGGTTCACTGTCACCGGGCAGTGATACCGTTGCAGCAAAGTATTATCCGATTGATACGATACCTGCTCTTGCATTCGATTCAAATATAAAAGCGATTAAAGCTTATGCTGAAGATAAGTCGGATTACTGGGCCATTGAAGATTCTTTCTCGGCTGCTGTCGATGGAAGGCGGTCAAAAAAAAACAAGAGTCTTCTGTCCGACAAACTCGTCGGTGTCATACAGAAAAATAAAGAAATCATTGTCGAAAACTGGATCAAAGATGTTGCAACGAACAGGTCAACACCAACGTATCAGTCTTCTGATAAGGAAAAACTGTCTGAAAGAGCACGGAGCGTTTTGTCCCAGTTCAGCAAGTGGGCTGAAGAATTTTACAAGGATAAAGGATTCCGGAGTGTAGATGTACGGACCTACTTTATCGGATTCGGGAAAGAAAAACGAAAAGAGGGATTTGAACTGCAGGAAGTGTTGAGTGCTCTGAGTCTGAAGCGGAAGCACATCTGGGAATTCGCTCTCTATCACGGTATCTCGTCGAACAAACCACTTGATGTCTATATGGCATTTGAATTTGACCGACGAATGATGATATTCTTTGACCGGGCGACCTTTTATACCACATGGGGCTATATGGACGTTTGACGGTGTAATGGCATTTGGACCTGTGATTGTATGGAAATGAGGATCATCTCCCGATTAGATGCAATTAATTATGGCAAAGTATCAAATTTAGCAGGTATGATCCCAGAGGATACGAGGGTTCAAGGATTCAAGAGTTCAAGTGAAGGACTAAAGAACTACAAAGAGTTGAAAGTCCGGCAAAAGTCATATGAACTTTGTTAAGGGATATATGGAATGACAACAAAATTTCCGGGGGTACACACAAAAAAGGCATAGTAAAAATCCAAAGAATGTTGAAAGCGCTTATAAATTTTTTGGGAAACAAACCCTCGAACCCTTGACCCCCTGGCCCAGACCGATCAACCTTACTAGATTGTCAATGATCTGTCATGAATATAAAGCTTAGCTTATACTTTTAGTAATCACCGCGTTGCGCCAGGGCGGGCCTGGAAACCTTGGCTCCTCTTCTCCAACTAAATTGGAGAAGAACTAGAAATGATAACATATAGACTAATCTGAACCGGAGTACTGCCATGCAATGCAATGAGTTGGTATGCGAGGTATGCAATAATGCATCGATGCAGTTAAAATGCTCATTCTGTCATAAGAAGCTTTGTTATGCCTGCGCACACTTTGAATTGGTTGGATCGGGGTGTGGAACAGTCTATCCTTTGTATTACTGTCCAAGCTGTGCCTATGATGATTCCATAAATCCCAATGCCTGCTTTAAAGAACCGCAGAAGAAAAAAGAATAGGTTCCCTAATGGACAAATTGAATCGGTATTTCCTTTTTTAATATTTTGCCCGGGAGTACACCGGTATGTTCACCTTCATGAATAACGAGCTGTCCATTTACAATCACATGGTGTATGCCCGACGGATATTGATGGGGATTCTCCCAGGTTGCCCGGTCATTGACTGTATTCGGGTCAAAAATCACAATGTCGGCGTAGAAGCCCTCTCTGAGAAACCCTCGCCATTTTAATCCGAACTTTTTCGCAGTTATCGATGTCATCTTTTGAATCGCTTCGCCAAGTGTCATGATTTTTTCTTCACGCACATATTTTCCCAGCATACGGGGAAAGGTCCCATACGAGCGGGGGTGTGGTTTGCCGTTTCCTAATATACCGTATGGCGCAAGGGCCCAACCGTCCGATGCGACAACGACAAGAGGGTGCAGGATAATTTGCTTGAAATTGTCTTCATTGAGTGAGAAATTTATCATTTCTACCTGATCCTCTTCTTCGTATAACAGATCAACAATAAAATGAGACGGTTCCTTGCCAACTTCCCGGGCTGCTTCATGGATCGTTTTGCCGATGAAACGTTTGTTTTCTTCTTTTAAAACTGAGGAAACACGAATTTTTTTCCAAGTCTCAATTCTTTCTTCCTGTTTTTTTACATGTTCGCAAATTTTTTTATATGAGTGCGGGTCACGTAATCGTTTGAGATATTCTTCGACGGTTCCCAGTTTTGCCCACGGAGGCATGAAAACGCTGAGCAGTGTTGAGGTGGCTATATAAGGATAACGGTCTGCCAGGATTTTCAGTCCTTTCTTTTCCGTTTCCGAAATTTTGGATAGAACAGCATGTACCTTTGGCCAGTTTCGTGGATACGCCATTTTTAAATGGGAAATGTGTAAACTGACGTGTGATTTTTCTGCTATTCCGATGGCTTCGTCAACGGCTTCAAGGAGATGGTCACCTTCGTCTCTCATATGGGTGGAATAAACACCATTATAAATGGCTACCCGTCGGCACAGTGCAATTAATTCCTCTTCCTGGGCAAAACATCCCGGTGTATAAATCAGTCCACTCGACAGGCCAAAAACTCCGGCATCAAGATTCTCCTGCATTAACCGATCCATTCTCGTCAGCTCATCATCTGTCGGACGACGATCGGCCGATCCCATCACAGCTCCCCGTAAATCGCTGTGACCGATCAGTGTTCCATAATTGAGTGCCATACCTCTTCGTTCAAGCTGGGCAAAGAACCCTTTGACATCATGCCAGTCAAGGGCGAGATCGTATTTCTTTTTCAGATAATCTCTGTTTATTTCCGAGGGTGGAAATAGAGAGAAGCCGCAATTACCCCCGATCTCGGTGGTGATTCCCTGTCTGATCTTGCTCTCTGCTTTCGGGTTTGCAAGTAGTTCGATATCGGTATGGCTGTGTGGATCAATAAAGCCGGGGCTTACGGCACAACCTGATGCATCGATGACCGTTTTTGCCTTGCTTTGTTTCAGATTTATGCCGATTGTTTCAACCATGTCTCCTTTTATTGCAATATCAGCTTCTCGACCTGGATTGCCCGAACCGTCGTATAGTATTCCACCGGTAATGAGAAGATCGTAATCTTTGGTTTGATGATGATTTATCGAAACAGTGTTGGCAGCTCTTTCTTCTTTCGTTGTCATGGTGTGCAATCATGGTATTCTTTCAGTTTCCATAAAGATTAGCGCTATACACATAAATAGTAAATAGAATAATCTCGTGGGAAAGAAGAATTTGTAATTTTCCTGTGTGATGTCTTGAAACCGTTTTTTCATGATGAGGAGATGTGTCAGGTGACTCCTTATGCATAAAGAAATCGAAGAGACAGTCTCAATGTTGACAAGTTAGTAAAAAGTCGGGATTTTTGCCGCTTTGTCATTCCCGGCCTGATCGGGAATCTATGACTCATTGTAATTATTGGATTCCCGCTTTCGCGAGAATGACATATTAACGAGCTTTTGACTTTTTACGAAACCATCAATGTTCGGGCGTCAATGAATTATGACTTTTTCCGCTTCCACCCTTCCACCTGTCGGGGGGAGGGGATGCCGGTTCTCCCCCCCATCTCGCAACTTACCATTGCTGCAGCCCAGGCTGCAAAGTCGAGACTTTTTTTGGAACTCCATTCCTTAAGGATTCCGTATATAAAACCGGCATGGAAGACATCTCCGCACCCTGTTGTGTCAATGGCATCAACGGGATATGCTGGCTGTTGAATGATTTCTCCGTCGCTGAGAGCGACAGATCCTTTGTCACCCAGCGTGACCCCGACCAGACGCGGGCCGAGCTCGGAGAGCCTGTAGCAGGCCTCCAACGGATCATTCCCGCCGACCATGGAAGATGCAAATGTCTCCGAGGCTATGTAAAAATCACTGAACCGGGCCAGATCAAGCATTCCGTCACGCAGGGTTCCGGCATCGACAGATACCGGGATACCGTTTTTTCTGGCACATTTGCAGGCAGAAAGTGCCGCTTCTATGAAAAGCCCGTCAGTGTGAACCATTCGAGCCTTTTTTATCATTTCATAATTAACTTCCTCTGATTCAAGGGCCGGACCGGTGGGTCTTCTCCAGAAGATTGTTCGTCTTCCCCTGCCGGGCTCGCTTACAATAAAGGCGAACTGGGAATCACAATCTTCTCTTATCCTGACATTCATGGTATCAACAGATTCTTTTACAAGTGATTCCGTTATCATTGCCCCGAATAAATCATTTCCGATAACACCGGAAAAAGCACAGGAAAGACCCCACCGGGAAAGGGCCACCAGTGCTGTTGCTACCGGTCCCCCGCCCTGGACCACCAGGTCGGAGAATTCGCACTTCACATTGGCCGGGGGATACGTTCCCACCTTTCCGATATAGTCGAGGGAACATTGTCCCAGCCCGAATATATCAATTGCGTATTTGTTCATATTATTTGCCTGCTTATCGGTTACGATTTTACAGTTTGATGTCTGTGAAACGATATCAAAGTCCTTTCTTTTAATCGAGATTTTTCTTGACACATAAATGACTTAGTGGTGATAATACGCGCATCGACGCTGATAGAGGTAACTCAAGAGACCTGCAGGGGGGCTGTGGTGGGCAAAACAAAAGTTCCATTTGTTGCTGTGTTCCTTTTCATTTTTGTATCATCATTCCTCAGTTCGTGTGCTACCGGCAAGAAACCCGATTCCGCCGACTCCGATCTCGTCTGGGGATACAGTCCCAAATCGATAACAATTTCATATCAGGCGAGCAAAGATCTCAATGTCTATGACGGGAAACCTCATACCATTCTTCTGTGTCTTTTCCAGCTCAGCGAGCCGAATGTCTTTAATGAATTGTCAAAAAGCGATGATGGCTTAACGAAGCTTCTTGAATGTTCCCGCTTTGATACGAGTGTTGCAGGTTTTACCCGTATTATTGTTCAGCCGGGTGAAAGTAAGACACTTCAACTGGACAGGGAAGAGAATGCAAAATGGGTCGGATTGGTTGCAGGTTATTTTAATTTAAATTCTGATCAAATAAAGAAACTATTCGAAATTCCAATCGTTACAAAGAAAAAGTGGTTGCTTTTTAACACGCCGATTCCAGGGGAACTCATCATCAACCTTTCGTTGGGATCAAATAAAATTCAACAGAGTGGGGGCAAATGATGATTTCAAAAAGACCGCTGTTTTGGCATCAGGGCCTTTTCCTACAGCCACAGCATTTTCAATATCTGGATTTATATAATCAGTCTTTACTTTCTCCCGTCCTGGAATATCAGCATCCTTTTTTTTGGGGCGTTGTTACTCTTGATGTGGACGAAGATGCGTTAACGAACCGGCGGTTTGAACTCCGGAAAGGGGAGTTTTTGTTCCAGGATGGAACTGCATCAGTTTTCCCGACTAACTGTGTGATTCAAACCCGATCATTTGATGATGCGTGGGTTGAAGGAGAGAGGCCGTTTACCATTTATCTGGGCTTGCGAAAATTTCATGAAGAAACGCAGAATGTTACCGTTCTTCCGCAATTAGATAATATTTCGGATGTAACGACACGGTTTGTCACGACTGAGACTCCCGAAGCAATGGTTGATATGTATGGCAACGGGCCTCGGGCCCAGGTAAAGAGATTGCATTATGTCCTCAAGATTTTTTGGGAGAATGAACTGGAGGAATTGCAAAACTATCATCTCATACCTCTGGCTCAACTGCAGCGCGATGGTAACGAAATCAAATTATCTCAAGAATTTATACCTCCCCTGATTGCGGTTTCCGGTTCGGGTGAGGTAGCCAGAATGATACGAGACATTCGCGATCAAGTAACAGCCCGCTGTCGACAGCTCGAAGAATATAAAAGTCCCCGTGAAATTCAATCGACCGATCTTGAATCGGGATATATAATATATTTACTTGCTCTCCGTTCTTTGAACAGATTTGTGCCAATACTGAATCATCTCACAGAAACACCGAATATTCACCCCTGGGCTTTTTATGGTGTTCTCAGACAAATCATTGGTGAATTAAGTACATTTGCAGAGCAGGTGAGCGCAACGGGGGAATTACTCGACGGGACGCAGGTGTTACCAAACTACGATCATCAGGACTTATGGGCTTGTTTTTCTTCGGCTCATAACCTGATAGGAAGTTTGCTCAACAGGATTATCATCGGTCCTGAACATATCATTCGATTGAAACGTGATGGAGATTATTTTGCAGCCGAAATTCCTGCCAATGCCTTCGATAGTCGTAATATATTTTATCTCGTTATCAGGACAAATATTGATCCGGACAGCGTCCCTGAAATCATTCAAACTATAGCTAAATTAAGCAGTTCTGATCACATCGGTACCCTCATTTCTCGTGCACTTCACGGAGTTAATTTGGAACAAAGCCTCGTTCCGCCACCGGGCCTCCCAAGGCGACCCAACTCTTTTTACTTCAAGATTGACCATTATGGTTCCCAATGGTCTGATGTCCAACGTTCGCAGAATATTTCACTTTATTGGGATACGGCACCGGACGACCTTCTTGCTGATATTGTGATTCTGAGAGGAACGTAAGCAAAAATTTGAAATTAAGAATTACAAGTTAAAAGTGTAAGGATTTAAAGTTCAGGCTTATTGAGGCGAAATTCTGAAAAGACAGAAGATGATAACACTTTCAATGCGGCATTCTTGAAAGGGTGGAATGTTTCAAGAGGGAATTATATGCGTTTAATTGATTGTTTTATTGACATCGTAACGTATACAACGGATCTGCTCAGGATTGGGGGGAGAGAACAGCCCGCTTTTGAGAAAGTTAAAAATGATTACACTACACTCTTTGATCTTGCAGAAGAGCGACTGAAAAAAGGAAATATCTCTGCAGAAGAATGGGCGGATGCACGGTTTGCCGTCTGTGCTTGGGTTGACGAGAGCATTTTGTGTTCATCATGGGAAGGAAAAACCCTGTGGATTCATGATCAACTTCAGCGAACGTATTATGGCACGACGAATGGAGGGGAAGAATTCTTTGATAGACTCGGCGAGCTGGCTCCTGAAGCAAAAGCAGTTCGAGAGGTCTATGCTTATTGTCTTGCCATGGGATTTAAGGGTCGCTACTTCAAAAAAAAGGATGAAGCTCGTCTTGAAGCCGTCAGGGAATCAAACTATAAATACGTGTCCAATGAAAGCGTGATTGATAAGGCGTCGTCGGATAGTGAGAGCCTTTTCCCGAGAGCCTATAAATCCTCATCGGACGATAGTGGAGTGCACGGGTTCCGAAGTTCATTGTCATTCTTTAATCTATTGTTTTTGATTGTGCCGCCTGCGCTGTTCGGGATCTTATTAGTGATGTACCGGAATATCTTGGAGAAACTTATTACCGATTTCTTTGGAAAATAATACACAATTTTTGTTAAGTAACGTGGTCGGTTTCTTTTGAATCGTAATTATTAAGTAGTAACATAATGACGCCAGGTGCAAAGAATTAATGAAGGACATAGTTTATAAAATTTTTAAAATACTCCTGTATGTTTTCATTATCGGTGTCCTTGCCGCCATCATTTTCTGGTTTGTATTGAAAAAAAGCTGGCCCTGGTGGGTCGGTTTGGCCATACTGGTTGGATTGTTCGGATTATGGATGGGTTTTTTGTTTCTGAAGAAATATTTTTTCAGGCGCCGGGAGCAGCGATTCGTCAAACAAATAATTGATCAGGATGAATCGGCGATAGAGGGTGCCCCCGTCCATGAACGACAAAAGCTTAAGGACCTGCAACTACGGTGGCAGGAATCGATAGATCTTCTGCGAAACTCGTACCTGAAAAAGAAAGGCAATCCCCTGTATGTTCTGCCCTGGTATCTTGTGATAGGAGAATCAGGCGTCGGAAAAACCACGGCGATTAAAAGTTCACGGTTGACCTCACCTCTTACGGAGGTTGCCAGCACGCCGGGTATATCTTCAACAAAAAATTGTGATTGGTGGTTTTTCGAGGAAGCAATCGTTCTTGATACAGCCGGCCGTTATACCATACCAATAGATGAGGGGCCCGATAGAGAAGAGTGGGAACGGTTTCTGACCCTTCTGGTAAAATATCGCAAAAGGGAACCGATAAACGGTCTGATCGTTGTTGTCGGTGCCGATAAAATTATGGATGGCGATGGAGATGTCCTGACGGATGAAGGCCAGAGTATACGGAAGCGTATCGACGCCCTGATGCGAATCCTCGGTGCAAGATTTCCCGTCTATTTGATGGTGTCCAAGGCGGATCTGATCTATGGAATGATGGACTTCAGCCTGCTGTTGCCGGAAGGAACCCTGAATCAGGCCATGGGCCATCTCAACGAGACCTTGACGAACGATTGCGAGGAATTTCTTGATGAGGCTATGCATACCGTGTCGGGTCGTCTCAAAGATATCCGACTGGAACTTATCAACCGTATCAAAAGTGTCAATCCGAGAGTGCTGATATTCCCTGATGAATTCGAGCGATTACAGCCCGGACTCATGGCTTTTGCGAGAGGTGCATTCAAGGAAAGTACGTATCAGGAGACACCACTCTTGAGGGGGATTTTCTTCAGCAGCGGGCATCAGGAGGGTGCTCCTCATCCTGCACTCTACCAGGATTTACTTTTGAAAGAACCAAAGGATATTGTAAATGGGGGCAAATAAAGGATTTTTTCTCCATGATTTTTTCCGCCGTATTTTACCCGAAGACAGGAATTTATTTACACCGATACTTGAATTTCTCAAATGGCGTCAGTTGACCAGGAATCTTGGCCTCTTGTCGTGGGTAGCGTTATGGTTGGCCGTGTGCGGTTTACTTACCTTCTCTTTTATGAAAAATATCAGTGTATTACATGGTTTTACACAGGATTTTTCAAAACCTCCTGCCCTCACGAAAAACATATCCGATAACCTGATTGTGATGGACAAGTTTCGAACCGAATTGCTGGAACTGCATGATGCCAACCAGAACTGGTGGATTCCGCGATTCGGTTTGAGAAATACACTGGATGTTGAAAAGAGGCTTACGAAACAGTATGTCGATCTCTTTGAGACGGGCTTTGTCAAGCCGATGAATCGAATGTTGCAAGAAAAAATGGCTGAGATAACGGCGGATACTCCGGGAAACGATATTATGGTGTATGCCGAGCATCTTGTAGGAAGAATAAAACTCACACAGGCATATATAGAGGGTGGACAGTTAAAGAAATCACAGAATCTCATTAATGCCTTGTCCGATATTCTCATACTGCTCGATAGAAATGTACAGCCGGCGACGGCTGAAAAATTCAGGGATATTTACCTGTATTATCTTGACCGCGGTATCGATAAAAAAACAGCACAATCAAACATAAAGAAACTGCAGACTGAGCTTGTTCAGTTGATTTACAAGAAAAGCGAACATTTGAACTGGCTCGTTAAGTGGGCTAATAATGACGTGACGATTCGCGATATAAAATTGGATGACTACTGGGGTCCCGATAACTCTCAAAAATCAGGGGATAAAATTATCGTTGACGGGGCATTCACCGAGAACGGCTTTAAAGAGATTAATGAATTTATCGGCTATCTTGAAGGTGCATTACCCGGTTATATCGATATAACCGAGGAGAAGAAAAAGTTTTTACAGTGGTATCAAAAAGAATATTTCCAGGCTTGGAAATATTTTGCGAATTCATTTTCAAAGGGACAATTCAACCTTGGCAGTCCTGATGATTGGCAGAACATGGCCTCGGAAATGACGACACCACACAATCCATATTTCGATCTCATAGAGTCGATGAGTAAGCAATTAAAACCATTTGCAGACGGGAAAAATGTTCCTGAATGGGTGAAGCAAATAATCGATGTTAAGTCCATAATTGATTATGCCGCCAAGGAGAAGAGCGGACAAAAGGAAACATCAATCATGACCAGGGCCGTCGAAAAAGGTGAAAAGCTGGTTCATGATGTGGTGAAGGAGGCGAAAGCTCTCACGGATAAGGAACGTGAGGAACAACGGCTCTATGCCGCAAAGACATTTAATGCCTATCTTGCTGAATTGGAAAACCTTCTGCCCGTTTCGACTGCGAGAAGTCAGGCATACAAAGCGGCATCGGAGTTTTTCCCATACAGTTTGAAACCCTCGGAAAGCAAGTCACCGTTTTTTTCTGCCTTTGGAGAGGTTCAGAAATTTGAAAATTATCTCTCATCGGGAAGTGATTTTTCCATTCCAATGAATCTTATTTCAGGTCCGGCCCTCTTCTTGCTCTTTTATGTAAGCATGGAGACCGCATGTTCTCTTCAGCACGACTGGGAGGATATCGTTCTCGGCGGCATTCAGGGCGTTGCTCCCGAAAAATTGCCTGATTTGCTCTTCAGTGAAAAAGGAGTGGTATGGAAATTTGTCAATGGACCTGCGGCTCCCTTCCTGGGTCGAAATCAACACGGATATTATGCTAAAAAGGCGAGAGGGGCTCGTATACCATTCGAGAATAGTTTTTTCTCCTTTATAACGAGAGGGGCCGAAGTCAGCACATCGCTGCAACCAGACTATAACGTTCAGATCAGGACACTGCCCATTGATGTGAATGATAGTGCAAAAAAAGAACCGTATCAAGTATCAATTGAACTGGGGTGTGTGAAAGGGAAGACACGGTTGGACAATTTCAACCACCCGGCCGGCAAGATGTTCACCTGGTCTCCGGGAGATTGTGGTGATTTGACGCTCCAGATATACTTCGAAGGGTTGACATTGACGAAGAAATATTCGGGACACGACGGATTCCCTCTATTCCTGACCGACTTCAAGGACGGCAGCAAAACCTTTACGCCCGAAGATTTTCATCAGGCTCAAGGAATATTGAAAGAATTGAATGTCACTGAAATTAAGGTGTCGTACGAAATTACCGATAGTAAACCAGTTATTAAATTGATGGAAAAGGTTCCCCGGCAGACGCCGACAGTGATTGCAGACTGCTGGGGCCAATAAAAAGCGGGAGGCAGAAGCCAGTAGTCAGAAAAGAGAGTTGAAAGGAATACTATATTTTTTTCATCCAGAATTCTGATTTCTGATATCTGTGAAAATTATGGAACTCATTGAACTCGGAAAAACACCGATTAATCAGGACAATCCGTCAGGTAGTGATGTTCGTTTTGAACCTGAATACGATGAGTTGCAGAGCGAAATTGAAAAGCTCACATCTCCCACATCAGAAGGGGGTGTTGACTGGAATAAAGTTATCAAACTTTGTACGACTATTATCGCGGAAAAATCAAAACATCTTCTGGTTGCAAGCTATCTTTGTGTTGCCCTTGTGCGATCCAGGGGCGTGGATGGGCTGGAAACAGGACTGGTCATCTATCGAGATATGCTGGACACTTTCTGGGACGTTCTTTTCCCCCCGATACAAAGAATGAGAGGTCGCCAGAACGCGATTGAATGGTGGAAAGACGGTATCATATCGGCTATTAAATCTCTTCCTCCGAATCTTTCGCTGACGGAAGAAAAAGTTGACAACCTCAACGAAATCGTGGGGGCAATCGGATCGTTTTTTGATGAACATGTGGATGATCCTCCATCCCTGCATCAATTACAGGAGAGCATCGCGGCGCTGCAGGACGAAGCAGGGCCTGAGACGGCGGAACAACAAGAGGGAGGTATCCTGCCGGGGCACGAGCCCCCACCACCTGAGAAGATCATTAAACAGGAAGAAAGTACCGATGTCATACCGGTGCAGAATCCGGACAAAGTATTGAGCAACGGACTGGACCTGCTCAGTCAGGCCGCGACGATCTTCATGAAAAACGATCCGTCCAATGAAATGAGCTATCGATTGACAAGACTGGCTGCATGGCTGCCTGTGAAAAAGCTTCCTCCTGCCGAGGATGGAAAAACACGTATACCGCCACCGATGCAGGAAATTATAAAAGCCATGAAAAACCTGTATCAAAAGAAGGAATATAAAGGCCTCCTGGAATCTGCTGAAGGTCGTGTCGGACAATTCCTGTTCTGGCTTGATCTGAGTCATTATGTTGCCGAAGCTCTTGAGGAACTGGATTACGAGGAAGCGCATAGTGTTGTAGTACAGGAAACGGCAACATATGTCAGTCGCCTGCCGGGGATTGAAGAACTGTCTTTCTCGGACGGAACCCCCTTTGCCGATGAGGATACAAAAGGGTGGTTAAAAAGTATTGCCATCGATAAAAGCGGCGGAACGAAAGGATCTTTTGTTATTCCCGGCAAAACACACGCGGATTCTGAAGAAACAGAGATTTATAAGGTTTATAAACAATCGGAAGCATTGATGAAAAAGAAAAAATTAGAAGAAGCCGTGGAACTTATCCAGGAAAAATTGTCAGGTGGAACATCACAACAATCTCGATTCCTGTGGAGAATTGTTCTTATCAGGCTGCTTACGAATGCCCAGAAAGCAAGACTTGCGGTGCCCCACCTCCGAGAAATTTTGGATGACATTAACAAACATCATCTTGATAACTGGGACCCCGATCTTGTTCTTTCAGCGCTTACGGAAGTATACAGGTGTTTAACGGTTCAAACGGACAAGGAACTTCAGGATCAGGCAACGGAAGCCATGGATCGCATTACCAAGATAAGTCCCGTCGTAGCGCTACGACTGACAAAATAAATTTAAGAAAAAGAAACTTTCAATTTTTTCATTAACAATTTAAAGATATGAAAAGGAGGTAGATCATGGCTAAAGAAGGTTCGGTTGCTCCCAAGGAACGTGTCAATATTGTATATAAGCCGGCGACGGGGGATGCAAAAGAAGAGGTAGAACTTCCCTTAAAGGTACTGGTTATGGGAGATTTTACCTTGAGAGATGATGAAACGCCGGTCGAAAACCGCAAGACGATCAATGTTGATAAAGATAATATGGATGATGTTCTCAAGGCACAAAATGTACGATTGACAACGAATGTGAAAAGCTCCCTGTCTGATGACCCTGATGCCCAGTTAACCGTTGATTTGGACTTTCAGAGTATGAAGGATTTCGATCCCGATGTTATTGTACAAAAAGTTCCGGAACTTAAAAAATTGATTGATTTGAGAGATGCACTCAAAGCTTTGAAGGGACCCTTAGGAAATGTGCCTAAATTCAGAAAGAAAATTCAGGAACTGGTCCAGGATGAGGGAACCCGGGCTCGTCTCCTCAAGGAACTCGGCATAGAAGACTAAGGAGGAAATATTATGGCTGAAGAAAAAAAAGAAGTATCCCAGAAAGAGGCTCAGGTTGTTGAGGAACCGACACTTCTGGATGATATTGTGCAGGCGACGAAACTGAAACCAACCGACGAAGCCTATACGATAACGAAACAGGGTGTTCAGGCCTTTATCGATGAATTGCTCAAACCGGGGCGTGAAGGAGTCAAGATCAGCCAGGCTCTGGTGGATGAAATGATCGGCGAGCTCGATCGAAAATTGTCAGTACAGGTGGATTCGATCCTGCATAATGAGGATTACCAGAAACTGGAATCTGCCTGGCGGTCACTGAAATTCATGATTGATCGTGCTGATTTTCGAGAAAATATCAAGGTCGAGATCTTAAACGTCAATAAGACAGACCTGCTGGATGACTTTGAAGATGCTCCCGAGATCACGAAATCAGGGCTTTACCGATTGTCATACACTCAGGAATACGGACAGTTCGGTGGAAAACCATACGGTCTTCTTGTTGGAAATTACGAATTTGGTCCCGGTCCGCAGGATATCAAGTTGATGCAGAATCTGGCAAGTGTGGCCACCATGTCACATGCCCCTTTTGTTGCCGCTGCAGGTCCCGGCTTTTTTGGCCTCGAGGAATTTTCCGATCTGCCGAACCTGAAAGATATGAAGGCAATTTTCGAAGGACCCCAGTATATCAAATGGCAATCGTTTAGAGAGTCAGAGGATGCGCGGAATGTCGCGCTCACACTGCCACATTTTCTCCTGCGTCTTCCCTACCGACAGGATACACAACCGGTCAAGAGTTTTAATTATAATGAAGACGTGTCGGAAGGTAATGATACTTTTTTATGGGGTAATGCCGCTTTTGCATTTGCGACTCGGATTATGGACAGCTTTGCCAAGTATCGCTGGTGCGCCAACATAATCGGACCCCAGGGAGGCGGAGCTGTTGAGGATCTTCCCATGTACCAGTATGAGGCAATGGGTGAATTGCAAACAAAAATTCCCACTGAAATTCTTGTGTCGGAGCGGAGAGAATTTGAACTGGCTGAAGAAGGTTTCATAGCGCTGACAATGCGAAAGGGGAGTGACAATGCCGCCTTTTTCTCCGCCAATTCAGTTCAAAAACCCAAGACATTCGGTACCAGTAAAGAGGGAAAACAGGCTGAGTTGAATTATAAGCTTGGAACCCAGTTGCCCTACACCTTTGTTGTGAGTCGTCTGGCTCATTATATTAAGGTAATTCAAAGGGAAAATATTGGGACATGGAAGGAACGGGGTGATCTTGAACGGGAACTGAACATCTGGATACGCCAGTACGTTGCAGACCAGGACAATCCATCTCCCGGTGTCAGGAGCAGGAGACCGCTGAGACAGGCGGAAATCACTGTCTCCGATGTTGAAGGGGATCCCGGCTGGTACAGAGTATCACTGAAAGTCCGTCCCCACTTTAAGTATATGGGTGCATCATTTACCCTCTCGCTTGTAGGAAAACTGGACAAAGATTGATTATGGGAAATCAGCAGCGAGCAGCAGATCACTAACTCTACCTGTGTTGCTCAATGCTGATCGTTGAAAATTGTAATATATACTATTAAAAAGGAGGATAGAATCATGTCAATGCCGTCTCATCTGTCATTAACCGGGAAGAATCAGGGTAAAATCGAGGGTTCATGTGATATTAAAGGTCGTGAAGGAACAATACTGGTATATGCCCTTAATCACCATATTGAAATACCCCGTGATACGCATTCGGGTCTCCCCACGGGGAAACGAATCCATCTGCCGATGACAATAACCAAAGAAATGGATAAGAGCTCGCCGAAGCTTTGTCAGGCACTGACAAGCGGAGAACAGCTCAGCGAAGTTGTACTCGATTTTTACCGTATCAGTCCGACCGGAACGGAAGAGAAATACTTTACCACAAAGCTTCAGAATGCCATTATTGTGTCCATAGAGTCTTTCTATCCTGAAACTTTTATCCCATCAAACGAACCATACAAACATATGGAAAAAGTTTCGTTCACTTATGAAAAGATAATCTGGACGTGGCAGCCTGATGGTATTGAGGCCGAAGATTCCTGGAAAGCACCGAAGGAATAAACTCA
This sequence comes from Deltaproteobacteria bacterium, assembly GCA_016935565.1. Classification (GTDB taxonomy): domain Bacteria; phylum Desulfobacterota; class Syntrophia; order Syntrophales; family UBA6807; genus JAFGQS01. The sequence continues at coordinate 14,738 of JAFGQS010000079.1, read as the reverse complement.
GGCTAAAGGCACAAGGCTCAAGACGCAGGGATTGATATCATATCCGTGCCCTTGGCCTTGCAGTGCCGGTTGTGGAACGGTGTCGTTTAAAAAACAAGGGGAAAGAACCTTTAACCGTTAGCCTTTTGCCCTGAGCCAAGAATGAATTATGCGTGACGAAAGACTATTGGAACGTATCGGTAATATGGCAAAAGACCCGGATCGACGGGAGGGCCACGATACGGCGCGGCGGATCGATTCAATCATGGACCACCTGCAAAGGGTTCTCAATACCAAGCAGGGTAGTACACCAATTGCCGATGATTACGGAATTCCCGATTTTACGGATCTGCCGGGGGTCTTTTCCTCAGGTGCAACTCATGAGATAGAACGCATTATTAAACATGTCGTTGAGAAATATGAACCGCGGTTAACGAAGGTTCGTTGCAGTTTTGTTCCGCAAGAGGACGATTTGTTGGCACTCCGTTTTGAAATAGATGCCAGGCTATCCGGGGAAGAAAATGTTCCCGTTACGTTTGAAACGGTGGTTGACGCCGGTGGAAAAATAAATATCAAAGATCATGTGTGACCGGATGTCCCCTATGTCTTTTATTTACTGCAGTCTCCGGGAAATGCAGCGGTAATTTATACGTATACAAAACTGAAATGGTAGGTTATGTTCAACCGTTATTACCAGCAGGAACTCTTTCATCTGAAAGAACTGGCCAGGGAATTTTCCAAAGTTCATCCCGCCCTGGCCCCCATGCTCAGTGGAAAGACTTCCGACCCCGATGTTGAGAGACTCATGGAAGGGGTTGCTTTTCTGGCAGGAATGCTTCGCCAGAAACTGGATGATGAATTTCCCGAGATTATCCATGGCTTGCTTCAGCTTATCTTTCCCCATTACATTCGCCCGATTCCTGCCACGACGATGATTGCATTCACACCGAAAGCGGGTCTGAAAGAGAGCATGGTAATTCCATCGGGAATCGAAATTGCTTCCATTCCGGTAGAGGGAACATCGTGTAAATTTCAAACGTGTTGTGATTTGGATATACATCCCTTGGTGCTTGATAGTGCCGAGCTCATTGAAAGTCCGGGAAGCCCGACCAGTATTCGCCTCAGACTCCGACTTGCAGGCATGAGCCTGTCGAACTGGAATGTTCCAAAGATACGCTTTTTCCTGGGCGGGGAATATTCTCAGGCATCAAATATCTATTTTTTGCTCAACCGCTGTGTGAGAAGAATCATTATCAGGCCTTCGGAAGGTGGCGAGTCTATGGAGCTTTCGCCGGATGCAGTTGTGCCGGCGGGTTTCTCTTCTGAAGAAGCACTGTTTCCGTATCCCGGCCAATCGTTCCCCGGTTATCGGCTGTTGCAGGAATATTTTGTATTGCCCGAAAAATTTCTCTTTATTGATCTGACCGGTCTGGATAAATGGTACAACAAAGGAGATGGGTCGGCATTTGATATTATTTTCGAACTGAGTAATATTCCGATCGCTCACCCTCGTATACAAACGAATAACTTTGTCCTCTTCGTATCATCGGCTGTTAATATTTTCTCCCATGACGCAGATCCGATCATGGTCAACCATCAGCAAACGGAATATCGTGTAAGGCCGACGACCAGACGGGACGGACACTATCAAGTATATTCCATAGACAGTATTACAGGGTTGGTGCAGGGCACTGTTGAGCATCGGGAATACATGCCGTTTGCATTTTTTGGCCAGCAGCAGCAGGAGGTTCCTGTTTATAATGTTGCCTGGAAGAATTCTCAGATCAGTCAATTAGCTGAAGTATACGTGAGCTTGACCTATCCGCCCTGGGCAGAACTTTCTGCTTCCGAGACCCTCTCTATCTCACTGCGCTGTACCAATGCATCTCTGCCGGAAAACATACAGCTTGGGGACATATCACAACCGACGGAGACATCACCGGAACTTATGGAATTCAGAAATATCTTGCCACCGACAGCTCCCATTCAGCCTCCAATAGGAAGCAATATGCTGTGGCATTTTCTGTCTCATCTTTCGTTGAATTATCTGTCTCTTGCAGACAGAGATAACATCAGAGAGCTGTTACGTCTCTATGTTTTTCCGGAAGGACGTGACAGGACGAAAATAGCTGCCAATACGAGGCGCATTGACGGAATTATCGATGTTCAAACAATGCCCGTTGATCGTCTGGTTTCGGGATATATGATGCGGGGTCGGGAGATACGAATGAAACTTCGGCAGGACTACTTTGCGTCACCGGGAGATATGTTCCTTTTCGGATCAGTTATGGACTACTTTTTTGGTGTATACAGCAGTATGAACAGCTATACTCACCTGGTGATTGAAGAAAGCACAACGGGAGAAAAATATTCATGGCCACCCAGGGTCGGCGACAGACCTTTGACATAAAAGAGACTATCGTAACGAAAGGAAAACGCTTTTCTTTTGTCCAGGCGATTCGGATGCTGCGGTGCCTGATGTCCGAAAGCTTTGGTGGTAATCCTGATGAGGAAACCATCGGTCGATTAATCAGAGTGAGGCCTCAATTATCTCTTAATTTTCCCGATACCGACATTGCGTTAATAGAAGAGATACAAGAGGACCCCCCCTATTTTTTACTCACGGTTACCTTCCTTGGCCTCTATGGGGTTTCTTCACCGTTGCCTACTTTTTACACGGAAGATCTCATCGATGAAAAGCTGCAGGAAGTGACCGTCATCCGTGATTTTCTGGATATTATCAATGCCCCTTTTTACCGGCTCTTTTATCAGTGTTGGAGCAAGTATAGACAATTTATAAAGATTATAGACGAGCAGGACCCTGTATATCTTGAAAGACTATTCTGTTTTCTCGGACTCGGAATCGAAGAACACCGGCACGAGATTCCTGACGTGCAGGCACTGATTCCCTATGTAGGACTTTTTACCCAATTCCCTCGCTCTGCACTGGGGTTGAAAACGCTTCTGACGGATATTCTGCACATGCCCTCACTGGATGTTGTACAATGTGTTCCCCGGAAAGCAGTCATTCCTGAGGATCAGCGCCTCCTTCTCGGTGCATCAGGAGGATATCTCGGTGTCGATAGTTATGTGGGGCAGGAAGTCGGTGATCGTATGGGCGCTTTCCGTATCGTAATCGGTCCCGTTGAGGCCGATATTTTTCATGAATTCTTACCGGATACACAAAAATTCAATACGATGGCTCGGGTAATCCGGTTGTATCTGGATAAACCGCTCACCTGGGAAAGTGAAGTGAGTTTGTGTCCCAGGGAAGTGAAGACCGTCTGTCTGGGAGATTCACACTGGTCTCGCCTTGGGTGGGATACCTGGATATTCTCTGAGAAAGAATATCCTTATGGTGTGAGTGTCGCATTCCGGGAACCGGTCGCGAATGATTTTCCGATTTAAAATTTCAAGTTACATCGTTCACTGTCGTAAAGACATGTGTGAACTTTAAACTTTTTTGGAAAGGAAGAAATCTCATGTTAACGGTAGATATCAAATCCCTGTTGCTTCATCTGAACAAATTTTGCACCAATATACTTCAATCGGCCGCCGGCCTTTGTGTGTCCCGTACACATTATGAGGTGACGGTTGAACATTTTCTGGTCAAACTCCTTGATGAACCACAATCTGACTGGCCACTCATACTCCGCCAGTTTGATATGGAATCAGGCAGGGTTAAAAAAGCCCTGGAAGAAACCCTGGAGGAGTTTAAGACCGGCAATGCCGCGAAACCTGTTTTTTCTCCCCTTCTTCTGGAACTTGTACAGGAAGCCTGGATGATTGCTTCAATCGATCTCGGCGAGAAATCGATACGTTCGGGAGCTGTTCTGCTCGCGTTTCTGGCAAAACCAACCTTTTTTGCCTCAGGCCGATATGTCGATCTTCTCAAAAGCATCGGGCGGGAGGCCCTGATAGCTCAATTCTGGAATATTACAAAACATTCCATAGAAGAGACGGGGCCATCTGACCCATCTGCGGAGGGAGCAGGAAGAGAAGAACGGGCTCCTGTCGGTGACGGGACAGCACTGAACCGATTTTGTCAGGATTTTACCCAGCGTGCCAGAGATGGAAAAATAGATCCGGTGTTTGGCAGAGATCATGAAATACGCCAGATGATCGATATCCTGGCACGACGTCGAAAAAACAATCCCATCTGTGTGGGTGAAGCCGGCGTGGGGAAGACCGCCGTTGTGGAAGGGCTTGCATTGCGGATTGTTGAAGGCGACGTTCCGGATTTATTGCGGGATGTGAATTTATTGAGTCTGGATATGGGTCTCCTTGAGGCCGGAGCGGGTGTCAAAGGTGAATTTGAAAACCGCCTCAAGAACGTGATCAACGAAGTGAAGGCCTCGGAAAAGCCGATCATTCTTTTTATCGATGAGGCGCATACCCTGATCGGAGCGGGCGGTTCAGCCGGAGGTGGTGATGCCGCAAATCTCCTGAAACCTGCACTGGCGAGAGGTGAACTCCGAACCGTGGCTGCAACAACCTGGAGCGAGTATAAAAAATATATCGAAAAAGATCCTGCCCTTGCCCGGCGTTTTCAACCGGTGAAACTTGAAGAACCGAGTGTGGAAACGACCACACTGATTTTGAGGGGCCTCAAGGAAAACTATGAAAAGGCGCACAAAGTCGTCGTTCGTGACGATGCTATAACAGCGGCTGCTGAATTATCCGACCGTTATATTTCAGGTCGGTTTCTCCCGGATAAGGCCGTTGATTTGTTGGATACCAGTTGTGCAAGGGTAAAAATAAATCTCACCACCAAGCCGGATGTTCTGGAAGATAAGCAACGCAGTATCCAGGCACTGGAACGGGGGAAAGCGGCGCTTGAAAGAGATCGTCTCAATGGAATCAAGATTGATGAAGACATGTTAGCCGAGGTAGTGGACAAAATCGAGACCCTGACAAGGGAGGCAGCCGACCTTAGAGACAGATGGCTGAAGGAACAGGAGGCTGCTCATAAAGTTCTTGAATTGAGAGATGAACTGCATAAACAGGGAGATGAGAAAGAAGAAAAGCAAAAAAAGAAGGAACTGGAAAAGGAACTGAAAAAGGCCGATAAAGCCTTGCAAAAAATGCAGGGAGATGAACCGCTCATTCGTATCGAGGTCAATCCGGATGTGATTGCCAAAGTTGTTTCCGACTGGACAGGGATTCCGTTGGGTAAGGTATTACGTGACCAGGCGCAAAACATTCTCAATTTTGAAGATATGCTCAAAGAAAGAATAAAGGGACAGGATCATGCCCTTGCAATGATCAGTGAAGTTATCAAGGCGTCGAAGTCGGGACTGAAAGACCCCGCGCAACCCATGGGGATCTTTCTCCTCGTCGGTCCATCCGGCGTGGGGAAAACGGAGACGGGACTGACCATTGCAGATCTTCTCTTCGGCGGTGAACGATCCGTGATCACCATCAATATGAGCGAATTTCAGGAGAAGCACACCGTGAGCCGTCTCATCGGGTCTCCCCCGGGGTATGTTGGATACGGTGAGGGAGGGATGCTGACCGAAGCAGTGCGGCAGAAACCTTACTCGGTGGTCCTCCTTGATGAAGTGGAAAAGGCACATCCCGATGTTCTGAACCTGTTCTATCAGGTCTTCGACAAGGGGATGCTGTCAGATGGCGAGGGGCGAATCATTGATTTCAAAAATACGGTTATTTTCCTCACGAGTAACCTTGCCACCGACGTCATCACTGAAATGACGCAGGGGGATGAAGTGCTTCCTGATGAGGTGGTTATGTCTGCCGTCCGGCCTATTCTGTCACAACATTTCAAACCGGCCCTCCTGGCACGTATGACTGCCATTCCGTTTTACACGCTGCGGGGTGATGCCATGAAAGGTATCGTCAGACTGAAGCTGAAAAAACTGGCTGATCGCCTTATGCAGAACAATAAGATGGAACTGGTGTATACGCCTGCGGTGATCGATCAGATCACGGACCGATGTACGGAAGTAGAAACGGGAGCACGAAATATTGATTACATTCTCACCGGCAATATTATGCCACGCATGTCCCAGGAGATTCTGTCGCATATGACGGAAGAGGGTATGCCATCAAAGGTTCATCTTGATCTGAACAAAGATGGTTCTTTCAAGATGGAGTTTTCAACCGAATAGAAATTACAAGAGAGGTGAAAGATGGCTTATCTAACGGAGAAAAAGTTCGATTTTGTATCCCGAGCCTTACCTGAAGACACCTTCGGGGTGGTCCGATTCAGGGGGTCCGAGGGATTTTCCCGGTGTTATCACTTCGAGATCGATCTCGTCTCCCACGATGCTGAGGTTGACCTGACCGCGGTGCTGAAAAATCCGGTTACCTTTACCATCGTTCGTGAAGAGGGCGATATACCCTTCCACGGAATCCTGGAGCAGTTTGAGCAGCTCCATGAGGTAGACGAATACGTCTTTTACCGTGCCGTCCTGGTGCCGAAGATGTGGTGGCTTTCACTGACCTACCATAACCAGGTTCTCCTGAACAAAACGGTACCGGAAATGATTGAAGAAGTCTTAAAGGACGGCGGCCTCACAACCCTCGACTTTGAAATCAAACTGGAGAAAGAATATCCCCGGTGGGAATACATCTGTCAGTACCGTGAGAGCCATCTGAGCTTCGTGACCCGTTGGATGGAACGGGAAGGGATGTACTTCTATTTTGAACAGACCGAATCGGGGGAGAAAGTCATCATCACCGATACCAAACTCGCTCACATGGAAATGCCCGAAGGAAAGACCATGTATTATTCTCCGCCCTCCGGTCTGGATGAATTACACCGGGAGGAAGTGATCAAGGCCTTTATCCTGAAGCAGAAGATGCTTCCCCGGACACTGCGGCTCAAGGACTACAACTACCGGACCCCCTCTCTCGAGATTTCAGGGACAGCTGAAGTATCACCCGACGGGAGGGGCGATGTCTATATCTACGGAGAGCACTTTAGAACCATGGCGGAAGGAAATGCCCTCGCAAAGATCAGGGCGGAAGAACTTCTCTGTCAGGAGCGGCAGATTCACGGGGAGAGTACCATTCCCTATTTACGACCGGGATACCTTTTCGATCTGGAGGATCACTATCGGGATGGTTTCAATCGACAGTATCTTACCATTGAGATCGATCATGAGGGGAGTCAGACCGGCTATCTGCTGGCAGGCATTCAGAAAGGTCTTGCCGAAGTTGAGGAGCAGCCATACTATCGGAACGGTTTTATGTCCATCCCTTCCGATGTCCAGTTTCGTCCCGAGCGGAAGACTGAAAAGCCGCGTTTCTACGGAACGATGAATGCCCGGGTTGATGCGGCAGGGACCGGTAAATATGCCGAACTGGATGATCACGGTCGATACAAAGTCGTTCTTCCCCTGGACGTGAGTGGAAGGAAAGACGGCAAGGCCTCCGCTTACTTTCGGATGGCCCAGCCTTATGCCGGTTCCGATCACGGCATGCACTTTCCCCTCCACAAGGGGACAGAGGTCCTGCTTACCTTTATCGATGGAGATCCCGACAGGCCGATCATCCAGGGTGCGGTGCCGAATCCGGAAACACCGAGTATAATCAACACGGGGAATCCCACCGGGGCCGGCTTTAAGTCAGCAAGCGGCAACCAGATATCGATGCAGGATAATGAAGGGCATGAAAGGATTTTAATCGGTTCAGGCGATGGCAAAACCCGCATCATATGCGGGGCGGGGAGTAGTTCGAAACTGCTGACACAGAGTGATTATCAAGCAAATTGCGCCGATTATTATATGACAATGGCGAGCTACGGCACCACCATTGCGAATTCTTTCAGCTGGAGTGCCATGTCCGGCTCACTGATCCCCCGGGTCGGAATCAACCTGCTCAAGCGGTGGAGCCAGGAAGTGGCTGAATGCGACGAACTGGGACACCGGATGGGTGCCATTGATAAAGGTACGCATTTTAAGAACTGGACAAAGACCCAGGAAACACTTCTCTCAGTGACGCCCTCGATTCTCGGGGTTATGTTTGACAGCTGGATCATGTCCTCCATGGCAAAGCATTTAAAGAAGAAGGGACTCGTGAGAGATGACAGCGAATATGGTCAGAGTGCGCAGGAATTTACCGCAAAGTGGAAAGGTAAAGGATTGACGGAGAAGTGGAAATGGATTACGGAGCACACGCGCTATCTGCAACTGGTTGCCCGGGCCTACGGGTTCGGCACCGCCGGTTCGTATGGTGTCGCCCTCGTCTCTCATATTCCGCAAAAGCTGGGAAAATGGGAATCATATGATTTCGTAAAGGGTCTTATCGATCCGCGATGTGCATCGTTAATAAAGCTGAACAAGGCGTCGCCCGATGTGCTCGTTGCGTCAACGGCTGGGCATGTCGATATTGCCGGCGATAAGGGCATACACCTTTATTCGAGTGAAGAACTCCATATCGAAGCACTTGAAGAAGCAACGATACAAAGCCAGAATCTGATATTGACCGGGGAATCTCGAGGACGGAAGGGACTGATTGCCATAAACAGGAAAGAACAGGAACCCATGATCGAGCTTGAAATGGGCGGATCTAAGATCATTCTCGATGATGTCACAGGTATTGAAGAGAGCGCCGGGGCAGGGTTGATAAAATTCAATCTTCATGAGCTTAAAAAACCAGATAAAATTATCGGTACGATGCAGATTAGAAATCCGAATGCCGGTTATTCCGCAAAGAAACAGGGGACGGAAATCAGACTGGAGAATGAAAAGTGCATCGTAAAACTGGACAGCATAAAGGATCAGTTGGAACTGAGTATCCGACAAAATAAAGATACTGATCCTATAGCACAGATCGAGATGGATCTTTCGGCAAAGAGAATCAGAGTGATGGCAGAAACAGCCGTCGAGATCGATACTGCCGGAGTCAAGATAGGGCAGGGTGAGAAAACATGTAAATCGGTCGATGTGGGCTCTGATGGTACACGCATTAATTTCAGAGGAAGCGAATTTAATTTTAACGGTAAAAAGGTCAAACTCGGTTGAGCGGGTGAGGCATGAACATTTATAAGCAGGATGTACACTCGGTTTTTCCCAAGTATTTTATGGCACAAGGTGAGCATTACCTGGCCATTACTGTCATGAGTGCCTTTTCGTTTGATGATACCGAAAAACTGCTGGACGAGACCGACCTCTGGAGTGCAGCCGGTTCCGCCCTGTCGAACCATGATGTTCTTGATATGTTTATGCCCAAGCAGAAGGGAGAGGTCCTGGCAGCGGGGAAATATTTCAGCCCCGGCAGGAAGCCCGTTCGGGCAGACAGTGTAAGAATTTCAGTTGGGTCCGTTAATAAAACATTACACGTCTTCGGTGATCGCTGCTGGATAAAAAAAGCAGGGATGACGACAGGAATTGCCGACCCGAAGCCCATGACGGAGATGGACATCACCTATGAAAATGCCTTCGGCGGCCCCGGGTATGAATGGAATACGCTTGGAAAGGGAATTGAATCGGATGGAGCCGAAGGCACGATCCCTTTACCAAACATAGAATATGCTGACCAATTAATCGGTTCCCCATCCGACCGACCCAAACCAGCCGGTTTCGGACCGCTGGGACCGGACTGGCAGCAGCGGGCCGGCAAGCTCGGCACCTACGACCGGAAATGGCTCGAGACCCGATGGCCCTGGTACCCGGAGGATATGGACTGGACATACTTCAATGCTGCCTCGGAAGATCAGCAGATTGCGGGATATTTCACCGGGGATGAAAATATTGTCGTAGAGAACATGCATCCCGAGCGATATGCCATCAAAACCTTATTACCGGGATTGCGAATGCGATGTTTCGTTCGGCAGGAAGACAACGGTAAAGAGATTTTCAAAGAGTTGAAAACACGCCTGGATACGGTGTGGTTGTTTCCCGAACATGAGACGGGCGTCGTCATCTGGAGAGCGACGATTCAGGTTCAGGATGATGATGCAACTGACATTCATACCGCTTATGTTGTCCATGAATTTCTCATAGAACCGGAAAAGCCAATCGAATATTACCGGGACATATATTTTGCCGGAATTGAGGAGGAAGAGACTGCTGAGGAACCGGAATCCCAACCGCCCAAGGAGGAAGAGCCTGCAATAATAACCAAGCCCATGGAGCCGCCTGCTGGAAAAGCAGCTATGGATCCCGAAGCTGAAGCGATGATCAAGGAACTGGAAGAGAAGATTGCCGCCTCAGAAAAAGCACTGATGAATGATCTTAAAGAAAGAGGCATCGATATAGAACAAATCATGAAAGAACTGCCTGTTGCTGCCGGTCTGACCATTCCTGCAGCCACTGAAACACCGGGGGAATTATCGCTTCAGGATCTTGAGAAGGAGCTTGCCCGGGGAGAGGCTGAGCTGCAAAAGATTTTCAAGGATATGGGGGCAGATCCAAATAAGCTTATGGGAGTCTTAGAACAGAAAGAACCCCTGTCAACGAAAGAACTTATCGAAAAAATGCAAGAAGCGGGTATCAACGATCCCGAGACGGAAAAATACCTCCTCGAAATGGAAAAGGAGAGAGCAGAAGCCGAAAAAGAACTTGCCGCACTGCTTGAAGAGGAAGAAAAGCGGGAGGCGGAACTGAAAAAAGAAGAGCCGTCCGAGGAAGAAGGGCCTGAGCCGGAACCGGAAGAGGTATTCACCCGGGAGAAGGTTATCGAAGACTACGAAGAGGGCAGAAGCTTTTCCGGGAAGGATCTGTCGGGCCTCGATTTGGCCCGTCTGGATCTCAATGGTATTGACTTGAAGGGTGCAATTCTTGAGAATGTAAATTTTGCCGGTACCAATCTTACTGGGGCTGATCTGTCCGGCGCTGTGCTGACCGGTGCAGTCGTGGACAGGGCGCATCTCAAATCATCGTACTTGAAAGGCTGTCTTCTCAGCAGGGTTCACGGTCACGAGGCCGATATGTCTCATTCTGATCTTTCTGATGCCGATATAACTGAGAGTGATTTTTCGCAGGGCAATTTTGAGAAGGCATGCATGGACAATGCAATACTGGAAAATTCAAAACTTGAGGGTGCCCGTTTTAAAGGAGCTTCGGCGCAATGGACCGTCTTTACAGCTGCCGATTTACGGAAAACAGACTTTCGTGGAGCCGATATCACCCGGGCGGATTTCACCGATGCCGACATTCAGAATGCAAACTTTGCGGAAACAGTGGCCCACTCGGCCACATTCGAGGGTGCAACGGGGAAGTCTGTCAATTTTGAAAAGGCGGATTTACGCAAAAGCCGGGCCGATGATAGTACACGTCTTGAAAGAGCTGATTTGCAGAAGGCGGATCTTTCCGAGGCGAACTGGGAGGGTGCAAACCTGACGTCGTCAATTCTCCGTTTCGCAACGCTCACTATGACTGATCTATCGAGGTGTAACTTGCCGGGTTCTGATTTCTATCGGGCTGTGGCAAAAAAGGCAAAGTTCAGCAGGGCCGATCTGACCGATGCCGACATGACGTCAATCAACCTGTTCAGGGGGGATCTGACCAAAGCGAAACTTGTACGTACCGATCTGAAGGGCTCAAATCTCTTCGAGGTCGAGTTTTTAAAGGCAACGGTAAATAAAACCAATTTTCAGGATGCAAACCTGAAGAGAACCAAACTTGCCCGGTGGGTGCCGAAATGACGAGAGAAGAACTGCTGACACGGATTCGAAGGGGAGAGGCAATTCAATCGGAAGATCTGTCAGGGATCGACCTGTCCGGTGAAAATCTTACCGGGGCGGTATTCGATGCTGTAGTGCTGAAAGATGCACGGTTCACGGAAGCCAGACTTTCCGGTGCGACATTCGCAAATTGTGAACTGACGAATGCCGATCTGTCGTGGGCCGATCTGACCAATGCAAAGCTCACGGCTTCGGATCTGTCTGGTGCTGATTTAACCCGCTTGGAACTCGGCGATGCAAAGGTAGCGGACTGCAATTTCACAGGAGCCGATTTTACCGAAGCCGATTGTGCCGGGATGGATTTCACTACGAGCCGGATTGACGGGGCCACCTTCGTCAAAACAGATCTTTCCGGTGCCGACGTGAGCAAGCAGAATCTGTCAGGGTGTAATATGACAAATGCGGATTTAAAAGGCTGCAATTGTAAGGAAACGAATTTTTCACAGGCCGATCTGACGCAGACCAATCTTACGGAAGCCATCTTGACGAATGCAGGGCTCGATACCATACAGGCCCATGCTGCAGACTTTACCCGCGCACACATGAACAGCGCATCATGTCGAAATGCGTTCATGCGGGAGTCCTTCTTTGAGGAGTGTGACATGACACGTGCCGATCTGACCCGCAGTGATCTTACGGCCTGTATCATGTCGCATGCCGTATGCAGGGGTACAAAGTTTGTCGGGGTCAACCTGGCTTTTGCCGATCTATCTCACACCAATCTTGAATTCGCTGATTTTACAAAGTCTGATCTGGCGGGAGCTAAACTGCATCGTGTTCATGAAAAAGACACAACCTGGACAGGCTCCAGCAGAGATAGGGCTCACGGAACAGATCCTGATCTGGCCGAAGCGGAGGAATGGCAGCCGGTTTATTAACGGAGTAATTGAGAAAAGTGAGGTCTTCATATGTTTGCGTCAACGAAGGAAGCCGGACAACTCATGGGAACACCTGATGTCTGTAATGTGCCAAGTCCCGTCGGTCCCATTCCGACACCATTTCCCAACATGGGTATGTGTAATCAGGCAAGGGGCGACACGGTTTCGATGGTTGTTAAGATCTGTATGAAGGAAGCCCTGACCAAAAAAACGGAAATTCCCCAGAGCTCGGGAGATGAGGCGGGGTCCGCGGGTGGTCTTATCTCGGGGATGATCAAGGGGCCCGTTAAATTTACATCATTCAGTTCAAAAGTTAAATTTGAGGGTAATCCCGCCGTTTATCTGGGCTGCCAGACGGCACATAACGGAAACAATGCCAATTGTCCTGTGGGTAGTCAATTGGATCCCAGTCAGACAAAGGTCATGATTGGCGGATAGCAAAGATTTTTTGAGGTGAGGATAATGGAACAATCAGCCCGTAATATGGAAAGTGAAAAATTTGACCTGTTCGATGGTCGGGTAAAAATAAAGGATGACAATTTTTTCTGGGTTGAAACATCCAGAGGGCTTCACAAGGCCAAAAAATCAGTGAGCTGTCTTCTTGAACCTCGTATAAGCGATGAAGTCCTCCTTTTGTCTCACCGGAATGGAAAATCATATATATTGTCTGTATTGGAACGGGAGCAGGATGTACAATCTGACATACTGTTCGAAGGAGACGTCTCCGTTACGGTGAAGAATGGCGATCTGGGCTTTACTGCTCGGAAACTCGATCTTAAAGGTCATGATATCGTTCTTGATTCGAAAAAACTGGATCTCCGTTCCGAGTCCGGTAAGGCCAGCATCAGCGATTTTACCTTTCTTGGCCGGGTATTTCATGGTGATATCGACGCTGTTAAGATTGTCTCAAAAACGGTAACTTCGATAACCGGAAGACTTATCCAAAAAGCCAGAGAATCCTACCGCTGGATTGAGAACCTGGAACAGATAAAGGTGGGGCGACTGCGATGTATTGCCAGGGAGTCTCTTTATATGAAAGGCAAGCGCTCCAGCCTGATGGCAGAGACAAAAGTGAAAATCGATGGTGAAAAAATCCATCTTGGATAGTGTTACGATGACCGAGGATAGTAAATCTTCATCTCATCTCGATCCCCCTTTTTTAAAGGGGGATACAGGGGGATTTTCATATAATAGTATTGGTGTTTACCATATAAACAAACATGACAGGAAAATGCTGATAGAAAGACAACGAAAAGGATAGAGTGCTATGAAAAAAATATGGATAACCTCTCTCAGCAGTGATGCAACGAAAGTTCAGAAGATAATGGCCATGGCTCAGAAATATGCCCTCGACGCCAACGGTCATTTCTGGATGGATGATCTGAAGAAGATGGCCTGGCTCGGTTCCAGGGAAGAACTCATCAAAAATGATACCGTGCTCTGGCTCATTCTTTCATCGGATACGGAACTTGCCTCCACCTCCGTTCGCTATGGTCTTTCCATGCTTGCCCTGTCCATGCAGGGGGCCAGGGGACATGGCGTTCCCGTTATATTCCTCCATGAGGGACAGATGCCGTCGATCGATACATTGCCCTCGCCGTTTCGGGGTGCTGAAATTTATGCAATCGATAATCCTGCAGTTGGTGCCAAACTCATAGCGAAGGCCAATATGCCCCTCAAAAAAGTTCCTGTCGATTATCGTTTCGATATTTATGCCATGCCCCAGCTCGGCCAGTGGTTTGAGGTCGGTCCGGTTGAGTCGACCTGGAAAGGGGTCATGTTCGGGGTGTCCGGTGCTGAAATAGATGCCCACGGTGTCGGACCTTCAGGTAAACTTCCACAAAAATCCGTTCTTGAATACCCCATGCAGGGGTTGAAGGTGGCAGTGGGTGACGATGAGCATACAGCGTGGGCCGTGCATAACCAGCTGGATGGCTCTTCCTCCTACTATGTCAGAGTTCAGGGAGAACCACGGTCGATTCTCTTCGGACCCCTTGCGGAAGCTGACGATGCGGAAGTCTATATTCTCAAACTTCAGTAAACAAAAAATCTTCTGAATAGTTTTCCTGCTCTCCTGGTGGGAATGTCAAAAAGAAGTATAATTCACGTTCCCCGATTGTTTCACCTTGATAAGTACGATTAGATTACACTGCTTTGTGACCGCTGCTACCGTCGGAAAACTGTATCGATAAAGCAACCGTCACCGGTTGCGGGTGGTGAAGGCGGTGGTG
>JAFGQS010000078.1 GCA_016935565.1 Deltaproteobacteria bacterium | reverse complement strand
GAATCCGTAGATCCTGGCATTGGTAGCGGCGTTGTAGATATCGACCCAGGTACGGGAGGAATTGGCGTTCGCGCCGCAGGGAGGGAGTTCAGGGGCCGCGCGGAACATCTCGTTGTCATAGGCGGTCCAGTTGACGACGGGGATATACACCCGGCCCTGGGCATCCTGACGATCGAACTTGATCTTCGGACGGGGGTACCGCTTGGCGCAGTTACCACGGGCAAAGGCTTGGGTAATCCCCATGAAAAGGATAAGTAAGCAACAAATAATCAATAATGGCGTCCTCTTTCCTACAAAAAAGTTATCCTTTTGCATTTTTACCATTTTCATAACCTCCTTATCCTTTTGAGATATGATCGCTTTGTTAAAAGATTATTTTACAGGACAGTCCTCTTCACAGGGAAAAATATAGGGAAATTCGATCTGTATGTCAATTTCTATTCTCATGACAGGGGGATTCGGGGCAAATCTTTAGAGGCTGTTGAAAAACGCCCATCTGTCTCGACCTGTCGGGATTCCCCTCATTCACCGCCGCTACAACGTATTACAGATACGGCGAAAGCAGCCATGCCAGGGAGTCGCGCAGTCTCACCGGCAGCGGACGGCCGTCCAGATCTTCGAGCGTAACGGGTTGCGACCGCTGTATCACGGATTCCACATGTGCCGTCAGGGTTTCTACGAGAGGCCGGTCAAAAACTTCAACGGACAGTTCGAAATTGAGTCTCAGACTGCGGGGATCGATGTTGGCCGTTCCGATATGCAGGTAATGCTCATCAATAATAACCAGTTTGGTGTGAACGAACGGCGGGGGCTGATAATAGACGCGAACCCCCCGTTCCAGAAGCTCCCAGAGCAGATTGCGTGTTGCCCAGTGAACCAGGCGAGAGTCATTTTTTGCGGGCAGTATAATGCTTACCCGGAGGCCGCGTAAAGACGCCGCCTGCAAAGCGGCAAGCAGTCCCCGCGGCGGAATAAAGTACGGGGTCATGATGACGACGGATGTTCTGGCTGCAGCTACGGCGCCAATGAGTATCATGACAAGCTTATCAAGATCCTCGTTCGGACCTTCGGTAATGACACGACATGCCGCCGATCCCTTCTGCACGGATTCCCCCTGCGACGATCCTTCGTACGTACCGGTAAGAAAGCCCCAGTCCTCAAGGAAAACCTCTTCAATCTGTTTTACCACCGGTCCCTTCAACCGGAAGTGAAGGTCAACGACCCGGTCGGAATTTTCATGCCGTTCCGCCAGATGGGTGTTGCTGATATTGATCCCCCCCGTGAATCCGATTTCACTGTCGGCAACGAGAATTTTTCTATGATTGCGAAGGTTGATAGTTACGGTGGGAGGAATCAGACGCGGCGGGAGAAACCTGGCAACGGGAATATTGTGCTTTTCTAAAACTCTGCCGGCTCGCGGCAGGTGATACATATCACTGAGTCCATCGATAATGACCCTGACATCGACACCTCTTCGGGCTGCCCGGGACAGGGCGTCGATAAAGGATCGACCGGTGTTATCGATTTCAAAAATATAGGTTGCAAGAAACAGCGATTGCCGGGCATTTTCAATCGCAGCAAGCATTGCCGGATATGCCTGCTCTCCGTTATGAAGCACCTCTATCAGGTTACCGCCCACGAGCGGTCTGTCTGTAATAACATCTGAGACGTGAACAAGTTCGGGATTTTCGTTCTTAACATCGGCGTCGATGACGGGACCGATTTCCTGCTTTTGCACCGAAATTGCTTCGGCAGCGTGTAGTGACGCTGAACGGCGTTGCAGTTTCTGCGCCCGCGTCCGAACCCGGTTGATACCAAAAAGATAGTACAGAAAAGGACCGGCAAAGGGAATAAGGATGCAAACGGCAATCCATCCGATTGACGCCTTGGGATCACGCTTTGAAATCAGAGCGTGGCCTGCACTGACCATGGCGATACCGATGGCCAGCACCGTCATCATTGTATCGAGAATATTCATAGAATAAATACCATTACTCCGATTCTTTCACGTGACTCAACGAGGGTGAGAAAATCCCGCAGCCTCACATCAACGAACATTTATTATATCGGTTCATTTAAGTCAAATATTCAAGAGTTTTCTGACGAAAAAAGGATGAAACAGACAGACCCCGGTCTCTTGTACCGGTAAATAGGGACAGCCCTTGAGATTGGACATTTTAATTGTGTAAACACAACCTTTCATAATCAGCTGTCAGGGAATCGGTACACAAAATATCTTTAAGCAAATAAGGCAGGTCTCTTGAAGAGCCTCCTGCCTTATTTTCATCCTATCTTGTGATTAACAGCTACTTATGTCCACCGCCGTGGCCGCCGCCATGCCCACCACCATGGCCGTCACCATGGCCGTTAGAACTCCCTTTGCTTTTTCCTTCACCACTGACATCACCGGTACGCCCCAATCCAAGACCCTTGTTTTTACCGGTTTCACCGGAGACACTCTGGCTCGTCGTCTGTTTCTGTTCTCTTTCCTGATGCTTGTTCTGGGTACGAAACTCCTTCTTTGCATGTCCGAGTCCCAGTACACCAGGATGAACTCCCAGCTTGTGAGCGATTTCTCCCCAGCCGAGACCCTGTTTTCTCATAATCGCTATTTCTTCTCTCGTTGCTGTGATTTCTTTTGAAAGAGCATCCTCATAATTAGCTTTTGCCGAATCATAAGCTTTCTGAGCCGCGTCAATGCGTTGTTGGTCTTCTGACAGAATAGCTTTTTGAAGCTCCTGTTCGGCATATGCCAGATATTCATTCAATGAGGATACTTTTGGATCGTGAAGCGCTGCTGTCTCAGCCAGATTCTGAGCATGCTGTACCTGAGCTACATTTGTAAACTTTCCTGAATCCGTTGATTCGTCCATATCAATTTCGTCAGCTTGTAACGACGATATTTGAAAAGCCAGGAGAAACGAAAATAATAAAAAATAAATGATGCACCTTTTTCTCATATTTCTCATGTTTTCCTCCCATGAAGCATGGATTATGGTAGTAGCGTTCATCACTGACCACCATGTTTCGAAGATGCTCACTTCATTTAATCCCTTTTCGGGTCTAATTCCCCGCTGCTTGCGGCGGGGTAGTTCATTGTATGACGCAATTGGCATGCCATGGTGTGTTTTATATAAATACAGATGTTGTTCTAAGTACTTATTTTTTCATTTTCACAAATTTTCGAACAGTATATCACTGTTTCCGTATAGTATTCAATACAGTGATTCAGCATATTCCAGACATATGCTGAACAAACATGGGGCATCAGGCCTCCGCTGTCGACCGGACTATTGATGGGGTCGGGCACTGACTATCCTGACTTTTAACTGGGAGCCCCTGCATTTTACCCTGCCCCGAGTTATTGAATATCAATTGATTTATGGTGTTTTTATGCTACTATACATCGCTAAAGGGAAAGGCGAAAGCAACTGATACCGTCTCTGAACAACGCTTGCGACAGTTCATCTTGTACATCTTCATTGGTTTTCAAAATATCTCAGGAACCTGCTGTAACATATCGGTAACCTATCGAACTCACAGTTGAAGACACGAGTTCATTCGGACCTCATAATCAAGGCGTTCAAGGGTTGAATCCAATTATCTTTACTACTATGAAGTAGAAAGGAGGGTTTTTAGGATGCGCTACTTTACATCTTTATTGTTACTGTTAACAGTCTCCACTGTTGTATTTGGCGCCACAGGTTCTTCGGTTATGTATCAGGTCAATGGCCAGTCATATGAGGGGTATTACATCAGTCCCTCCAAACAAGCCCCTTTCGTGTTGCTGATTCATGACTGGGATGGTCTGACAGGTTATGAGATCAAGCGGGCCAATATGCTTGCGGAACTGGGCTATGCTGTTTTTGCTGCCGACTTATTTGGCGCCGGAGTGCGGCCAACAGAGGTGAAAGACAAACGCCAGCATACGGGAGAACTTTATAAAGACCGAGAGAAAATGAGGGCATTGATGAAAGGGGCCCTGGATGCGGCGAAGGAGAAAGGCGCCAACGTTAAAAATGCTGTCGCTGTCGGTTATTGTTTCGGTGGCGCTGCAGTGCTTGAACTGGCACGATCAGGGGCAGACCTTAAAGGTTTTGCCACCTTCCATGGCGGCCTGCAGACACCGGAAGGACAAAATTACACCAGGACCAAGAGTGAGATTCTCATTATGCACGGTTCAGCCGACTCGGCCATCACCATAGACCAGTTCGCCACCCTGGCGAAGGAACTGGAAGCGGCCGGCATTGAACACGAGATGATAACCTACGGTGGTGCACAGCATGCGTTTACCGTTTTTGACGAGGACCGTTATCAAGCAGTAGCAGATAAAAAATCGTGGAAACGCTTTCAGGAATTCCTTGCTGATAAGTTGAAGTGAAACAAGGACGAAATAACGGGGTCGTAGAATAACTCGATGCCGGATACTGTGATGAGGGAGCAATCGTTGACTATTGACGAGGCCTACCCGATAGAATCCTCCGTAAATGGCGAAGAGTGAGCTTCAGTAAATAGTCAGGACCCGACACGACAAGTCGTCTTGCCTCCGGGAAAACTATGGAACCCGTCTTTCACCGTGAACAAGAATAATATGAGAGGTTTGCATAATTAATATTTTTGTCATTCCCGACCTGATCGGTAATCTGTAAATGCTTGTACTCACTGGATTCCCGTTTACATAGGGGAATGACCACACAGAATATTTGTGGACATTATACAAAGGTTTCAATAAATTATATATGTTAATGATAGTAACCCATTCAGCTTGCCCGTGATTCAGTGAAATGATCCTGTCTGCTGCTCATATATGGTACCTGGAAAGATCAAAACGATGGTAAAGGAGGAGTCTATGACGTCAGATTCAAAGGCTAACGCCGCTACGACAAAAAAACAGGAGCACTGCCTGGAATTTTCCCTTCAATCGGTTTTATCAACGCTTCAGGTTCGTGGGGATGATCAGATTCCGTTCAGCAGAGCAGTTCTTTTGCTGCGCAACACCGGTCAGAAGGAAGTGGTCGGTGTGGTCCCGCATGCCACGGTAACTCAAGAAGGCGGGCCGGTGCACGACAGAAGCGAGGCGCTTTCCCGAGCAGGGAATGTGGAGTCAATCCCACCCGGAGACGAAGTCGTGTGGGATGTTTACGACCTGTTGCTTGCGGTGGCAGATGGTGTGGCCAGCAAAATCCACCTTTTTGGATATAAGGCGGTCCTGAACTGGTGGTATGAGTTGGCCGTCTGGGCGGAATATAGCCTGCCGGACATTGCCACTCCCGAACAGACACCCGTCGCTCGATGGAGGTTCCGCTGGTTCGCCCAAGATCCCCCGCACAACAATATCGACCTTACCATCGAAGCGGTGGAGGGCTGATTAGAATAAATCACGGCCGTGAAAAGCTGGTCGGCTCTTGCTTTTTGCCTTGAAGATGGTATCATCCTGCATGGTGGGCTGCATTGGTGTGCCTTCATGAGTGAAGTGTCAAGCCGTACGGAAGCTGCCATTCGTGGAAGACGGCCTGCCTGCCCGGTTTTGCAGAACGGTCTCTTTTGTCAAATGCATGTTCGATCGGTGAGGGTTGTATCTGGAAAATGGATTATCTGCTGCTGTTGCTGACGGTGTTATTCTGGTCGGGAAATTTTGTCATGGGACGCTGGATCTATCCCGAGATCCCGCCGGTGGCCCTGGCCTTCTGGCGCTGGGCGCTGGCGCTTGTGATTCTGCTGCCGTTTACGCTGCGGGAGGTGTACCGTCAACGGGACGTAATCCGGCAGAACCTGAAAATGCTGGCCTTGCTGGCGCTGTTGTCGGTGACCAATTTCAATATTTTTCTCTACGTGGCGCTGAATACCTCGCCGGTCGCCAATGCCGCCTTAATCAATTCCATGATCCCAATCTTTATCGTTATCCTCTCCTGGGTGGGTTTCAGACGGGGGATATCCCTGGTTCAGGTCATCGGTATTGTTCTTTCGCTGAGCGGACTGGTCTTTATCGTCCTCAAAGGCGACCTCGCAGCCCTCCATGCAGTCCGCTTTTTACGCGGCGATCTGTGGGCGCTTTCCGCTGCCCTCAGCTGGGCCATCTACACCGTGCTGCTGAGACACTATTCCGTCGCACTGAGCCCCGTCAGTTTTCTGACCGTGATTATCATCATCGGCGTGGTGTTTATCTTTCCGGTGTATCTCGGGGAACTTGCCGCCGGCGCCCGGGCAAATTTCACACCGGCCGCAGTCGGAGGCATCTGCTATCTGGCCCTTTTCCCGTCGATCCTCTCCTACCTGTTCTGGAACAGGGGGATACGGACAGTCGGAGCCACCCGGACCGGCGTTTTCATTCATCTGCTTCCGGTATTCAGCATCATTCTGGCAATGATCTTCCTTGGCGAACCCCTCAAAATGTTCCACGTGATCGGTGCCTGCCTGATTTTTTCGGGCATCTATCTGACCACCCGGAAATCGGGCAACCACTGACTTCCGCCGTGATAAACGGCAAGGGATCAACGATATTATTAAATTAAAACGGCCAGAAAACGGGGATGAACATCGATCCCATGATAAGAACAAGAAGGTTGAGGGGAATACCGAGCCGGAGGTAGTCTGCGAAGGTGTAGCCGCCGGGACCATACACCATGAGGTTTGTCTGGTATCCGATGGGGGTGGCGTAGCACGCACGTGCTCCGAAACAGATGGCGATAATGAATGGCTTGGGACTGACCCCCAGGGCTGTGGCGGTGGAAATAGCGATCGGAATCAGGAGGACCGCGGTTGCGTTGTTACTGAGGATCTGAGTGCTGATACTTGCAAACAAGAGCATTCCCATCAACACGAACTGCGGGCCGAGACTGTGGAACATGTAGAGGAACCCCTGGGCGTACAACTGACTTGCGCCGGTCTTTGCCATGGCCGCCCCCAGGGCAATCGTTCCCACGATGAGCATCAGAACATCTCCCTGCAGCGCACGATATGCGTCTCGAAGAGGAAGACATCCGGACAGTATCATCAACAGAACACCCGCTAGAGCACACACCATGATATCGGCGATGCCGAGTGTGGCGGTGGCCACCACACCGGCAAAGATGGCGAATGCAATTCCTGCCTTCTTTTTTTGAATAATCTGATGATAGACGTCTTCAATAATGATGAAGTCTCCCTCCGCCCGAATCCTGTCAATCATATCGACGGGACACTTGACAAGCAGAATGTCTCCTATTCTCAGTCTCCTTTGCTCCATCTTTTGTTCGGAATAATGGAGCCGTCTCCGTTTCATGGCAATAACATGAATACCGACATCTCTGAAGAATGCAGTTTGCCGCGGATTGAAGCCGAGAAACGAAGACTGAGGCGGCACGACAAGTTCGATAATAATCGCCTCCGGATCATGAATGTTGAAGTTCAGCTTCCGGGATTCATGTGCCAATTGTACAACCTTTTCCTGGAGCAAGTGAATCAGGTCATTGGCAGAACCCTTTATGAGAAGTGTATCCTCCGCCTTCATTCCTATTTTATCCTTGTCCGGATAAAATATGTAACCACCTCTGATAACTTCATACAGGATAAGGGTACCGTAGTGCTCGGCAAAGTACTGCATCGGTTCACTGCCTATGAGAGGACTGTTCCGGGGTATCATGAATTCCGCCAGGTACCGTTTATCTTCCCGGTCGAGGTGATCACAGGTGGGTTCCGTATGAGCGGGTAACAGCCGGGGGGCCATAACATAGAGAAACAGAATTCCTATCACCGCGATGGGCACGCCCAGGGAGGCAAGTTCAAACATGGAAATTTTCCCGTACCCGTAAGAGAAACTCAAGTCACTGACGATGATGTTGGTTGAAGTTCCGATGAGCGTGCAGGTACCTCCCAGGATGGATGTATATGAAACGGGAATGAGAAGTTTGGAAGGACTCAAGCCATACTCACAGCCCAGTTGCAGGATCACGGGAATAAAAAGCACCACCACCGGCGTGTTGTTGATGAACGCGGAGGCGAGAGCCACGATGACGAGAGTCAGGAGTGTGGCAATTTTAACGTTTCCCCGTGAATACAGAATAACATTCTGCGCCAGATAGCCCACTGCTCCCGTTCTCATCATTGCCCGGCTGATGAGAAACATGGAACCGACGGTAATAACGGCAGGACTGGCAAAACCTCCCACGGCTTCGGCCGGAGTGAGAATCCGGGTAAAAACAAGGGCCACGATGATACCGATAGCGGTCATATCAATGGATATTCTTTCTGTGATCAGGAAATAAAGGGTGGCACAGAGTATGATTGATACCGTCACAATATCCATGGAACAGGGCCTGCCTCGGTGAAGTATTTTTTTAACGACGTCGTAACAATCCCGAAAGCCGGGTATTTATCGTTGCCCCTTATTATTACCCCAATAAGCGCGAACCTTCAAAAACTATTTTATACAATCCAATAATATTTTAACCACGGCGATTATACCCGAAATGGGAAATGGGAAATCGGAAACCGGGAGCATGGAACCTGAATCCTGGTTCTCACCTCCAACACGCTACCCCCGCCACCCAGTCACATGCCTTTTGCCTTCTGCTTTTGGCCTTGCGTTCCATGTCGGGACAGATGGGTGTTTATTTATCCTCTTGTGTTTCCCGTCGCCGTCGATTAGAATACTTTCTCATTTCAACATAGGCCGGTAGGTATTATGAAAGGGATTGTCTCTTTTATCCTGATTCTTTCCTTAATGGTTTGTCCCGGGATAGCAAACGCCCGGGACAATACGACGCATACCGGGATGCCGCCTCTGGTGGACAGCCTCAGAGTCAAACATCCCCTGGATTTCTGCGGGGAACGGGTCCCAATCGACAACCAGGATGTCCGGGAAAGGCTTGACAGAGAAATGCTCCTTGCTCTGTGGAATCGGCCGCAGGTAATCCTCTGGATCAAACGATCAAACCGACACCTGCCGGTTATCGAGAAGATGCTCAAAGACAATAACATGCCTGACGATCTCAAGTATATCACACTGATCGAAAGTGCCCTCCGTCCCCATGTGGGTTCTGCAAAAGGTGCAATCGGGTTCTGGCAGTTCACCGAGGGGACAGGCATAAAATACGGCCTGAGAATAGACCCGGATATTGATGAGCGGAGGAACGTTTTTGCTTCGACCCGGGCGGCCATTCGATGCTTGAAGGAGTTTCACAAAGCATTCGGATCATGGACACTGGCTGCCGCGGCCTTCAATATGGGGAAAGAAGGTCTCCAGACGGAAATCCTGGCCCAGAACACAGACGATTACTACCAGCTGTATCTGCCATTGCAGACGCAGTGGTATGTTCTGAGAATCATCGCGGCAAAACGTATTATGACCAACCCCGGCATGTACGGCTTCCATCTGATGAAGGACGATCTGTACCCTCCCCTCAAGTACGACCGCATCACCCTGGAATGCACCGAGAGAATCCCGATCCAGATTATTGCCGAAGCCACAAAAACACACTTCAAAGTCGTCAAGGATCTCAATCCTGAAATCAGGGGATATTATCTTAACAAGGGTAACTATACCATCTCGGTCCCGAAAGGGACATCAAAGCGTTTTCACTCACAATACAAGAAGCTTCTGAAACGATGGATGGCCCAAAAAGGCAAATATATTTATGTGGTCAAAAAGGGTGACAATCTTTTCATCATAGCAGACCGTTTCGGAGTGCCCCTCCCCGCTCTTTTTCTGTGGAATAATTTAAAAACAGACGAACTGCTTCGCCCGGGAGATCGACTGGTTATTTACCCGAATACAAAAAAGAAACCATAGCGGCAGGGTCGTTGCCAGGTCTCAACAATCAACATCTCGAAGGAACTATTCCTGTCTTTTTTATTTGAATATGATTCCATGAATGTGCTAAATTTTTTCTACACCGGTTTTCAAAACCACCCCGACACTCAACGGTGTGCCCTCATGCATGACATGATTGTTGCAATAGAATGCAAGGAACAGATCAAGTATTGCCGTTTCGTACTTTTAATCTACATAATGAATATTAAAATTTAAGATGCGACTACAATGACACTGATAATTTAAACCGACAGCCACAGGAGGATTCCATGAAATTACGATCGTATTTCGTTTTAACTTCATTAGTGCTCTCGGTAATTATTGCCGTTGGATGCCAGTCGACCTACTATGCCGTCTGGGAAAAGATGGGAAAGGAAAAACGGCATCTCTTGAGAGATAACGTGAAAAAAGCAAGCGAAGCACAGAAAGAAGCTTCGGAACAGTTCAAGGACGTATTAACGCAGATGAAAGAAATGTACGGCTTCGACGGGGGAGATCTTGAAAAATTTTATGAAAAACTCAAGGCGGATTTCGAGGAAAGCGAAGACCGGGCGAATGATGTCCATACGAGAGTAGCATCCGTTGAACGGATTGCCGGTGATCTTTTCAAGGAATGGTCGAGTGAAATCAAACAGATAAAAACCGCCAAACTCAGATCGCAAAGCACACAATCACTGAAAGACACAAAACGTCGATACGCACGGCTTGAAAAAGCAATGAAAAAGGCGGAATCTCGTATGGAACCCGTCCTTGACCAGCTCAGAGACAACGTGTTGTATCTGAAGCATAATCTGAATGCACAGGCCGTCGGTGCTCTCAGAAAGGAAGCTGAAAAAATCGAAATAGAAGTAGAAGCGTTAATCGGAGATATGCGAAATTCCATTAAAGAGGCGGAAACCTTCCTGGAGAATTTCAAGTAGGGATAGAAAAGGAAATACTCAGCAAGAAAGGGCTGAAATATCTTCGAGGATTCGGTGTCGCTGCAGCCGTTTTCGTTGTTTGTATTTTGATTCTTCCGATAGTATCATTGATGATGTAATTGCCCGGGGGTAAGCTTCGATTCTTTTGTCTTTCACATTACTTGGCACTATTTCCTTTACGATCTGCGGGCAATAATGCTATAGTTACTCATAATTGTTACACATCTAAGGTTCGTTCACATCAAGCACGAATATAGGAAAACGATCGGCACATACTTTCGGTAGCCTTGCAATGAATCTTCCATCAGACAGACACCTCCTTTGTACCCGGAGTTTTGTTAAAAACGAAGCACAATCCTAGAAGTCAAGAAGAAACCGTTAACAATCTTATTACAGACGCCAGGGGAAAGCAAAACTCCTGCACATGCCTAAAGAGAGGTGATATCATGAAAAAGTATCTTGTGTCTTTACTCATCGTTGTACTATCCGCCGGGGCAGCCTATTCACAGGTCCAACCAAAGCAACGCCAGTCAACAACCGTTACAGTTGCTCCCCGTATCACGGTGACGTACCCGAACGGCGGTGAAACGTGGGAAAAGGGAAAGCAGTACCGCATCCGCTGGACGAGCAGCAGTGTGCAGGGTAACGTCAAAATCAGGCTCAAATGGGGAACCGGCAGCGGCGGCTGGTACACCGTCTCCGGGAGTACGGAAAATACGGGAAGTTACATCTACAAAGTTCCCGCCACCGGCATCGGCCAGTCAGGGAATCAGTTCCGGATGTATGTCATGACCCTCGATGGAAAGGTCGAAGATGCAAGCAACAGTCCCTTTACCATCGGGAAAGAAAGTGGTGCCACTGCAATACAGGCTCCTGTCATACAATTCACGACCCCCCAGAGGTTCGATAATCCCGAAACGAAGGAAATCTGGGTCAGAGGAAAGTCATACACCATCAGGTGGAAGCAGGTTCGTAAAACGGATGCCGATGTAGGGTACGTTAAAATCCTTCTCAAGAACAGAACAACGGGTAAGAGTTTCTGGATAACGCAGGGCACCCGGAACACAAATTCATTTGCCTACCGAGTCCCCAATAATGTAGCAGATGGTCTGTATATTCTCCAAATCATGCCGAAAAGTGAAGAATTCAGAAATCAGAGCCCTGAATTCTATGTCGGCCCCAACGACGCCGTCGATCTTGTCTGCGAGCTTAGGAATGTACGAGTGGGCTGGAAATTTAAAAACCGTCTTCTGACCGCTACAAAGTCAGATTACATTGAATTTGAAATCTGGGTCATGAATCGGGGGACAAAGAATCTGCCCATGGTACCCATCGCGTGGCGCATACTCAATGAACCGGATAGCGTCGTCATACTCCAGAAAGAAGCGGGATTCTCAAATGTGTCTCCCAACAGATACTACCGAACAAAATTAAAATACACATATAAAAAAGCTAAAGCAGTTCTTTTCTGGCATAATACGAAGGGCTGGGGACCGGGACCATTCATGATCGAGGCGGAAGCGGATCCCAGGCATAAACTGCCCGAGATGGAGATGGTCCGGGGTAACAATATAGCCAGGAAGAAAATCTTTTATAACATGCATATCGAGGGTGCCAAATAGAAGAAACGTAGAACTGAACGATAAAAGGGTCAGGGTTACACATTCTACATTTATCAAAGTGTCGACCCGACCCTTTCTGTTTGTCATGTTCAACTGCCGGGATTAAAGACCTGGAGATCAGGTCGTGATTTTTTTAAAGTCTCCATACTGGTGGAAAAGGGTAAAATTGGTAGCACGGCGAGCTTCATTCTTGAGACAAGGCTTGCTCCTGACTTATCTATATTCAAACCGTGGTAATGATTGGAGCACCCTTCCCTGCCAACGCTTTTAAATCAGCTTCATACAAAAGTAAAACTATATGTTTGTAATCCCTCATCTGTAATGACTTGATTCGGGTGAGCAGCTTTTTCCATTACTTTCATCATGGCCCAATTGGTGGGCAGTATTTGTGCAGAAAAACCTTCAATGCCATGTTCTTTTGCCGCTTTTATCAACATCTTTAATATAAATGTTGCAATTCCTTTATTATGATAATTTTCATCGACAATGAATGATACATCAGCGTACGTGCCGTAAATGGGACGAATATATCGTCCCTCGGCAATAATTCTTTCTACCCCGACTTCATCAATGACACCCACAATAGACAATATTCGATCATAATCCACATTCACATATTCCTGCATTCTGATATGAGGCATTATCCGAACATGGCTGAAATATCGATAAAAGATTGACTGATCAGAGAATCTGTAAAAGAGTCGTCGCATATCATCGACGTCGGATTGTTTTGTAGGTCTGAACCTTACGACAATATTATCCTCGAATGTATGGGAACATGAAATCTCATCCGGATACAGGAGAGCAAATTCCGTATGGTATATCTGATTCTGATAGACGATTCTTGCTGTTCTTGCCTGCTGAAAAAGCATTGCGCGGTCATCGGGATGTGCAATATCAATCAAAGCTAAGGCCCGTTCCCGCACTGTTTTACCTTTTAAAAAGGCAACTCCATATTCTGTTACAATCATATCGATCAACTCAGGATTCGCAAACTGGTTTCTATACATATCTTCCGAAAGCAAGACATTGGACTCTCCTTTTAAATTTCGGCTGGGCAAGGCGAATATCTTTCTGCCATCCTTGGAAATCTGTGCACCCATATAAAATTCGTGTATCTCACCAACACCGGCGATTATGTTTCCCTCACCTGTATGAAGAGCAACCCTGCCGATAAGATCTACCTTGCGGGCAGGTATTACAGCTACAACTCTATCGTTTTGCCCGATATTGACAGGATCGGTGACCATGTTAATGCTTTGAAATTCAACCAGATCGTTTTCGTCAAGCCACCGCATCAGATCAGGTGTGCCCTGGGCATACGAAGCCAGACTTTTATCTCTAAATGTATTTTTATTCTTATTGGTAACCGCCCCGCTTTTTATCAGATCCATAACAGGATCGGTTATAAGGAGTGAATGAATGCCAAGATCTTTCTTATGGATGAGATGTTTGACCAGAGCTTCGAATAAAATACCGATAAAGAAAGCGATGCAACTGCCATTTTCTATTACTGAGGATACGTTAGCAGCTACCTGGTCGTATATTTCATCAACCGGCCAACGAGGCATATAGAGCGGTGGCTCTGTTGATGTAATAAAATAGTTAAAATTGCTCACATGTATTGATGTGTCTCCGCATGTTCGAGGGATCTTTTCATTTATTTCACCGACGACGATGGATGCTCTCTCTATGGCATACCTGGCAACATCTACTGATAATCCGAGGCTGCAGTTTCCGTTCTCATCGGGCGGCGTAATTTGAATAAAGGCAGCATCAATCTTTACTACATCTGTTCGAAATAGTTCAGGAATCTGAGAAAACATGCATGGTATCA
This sequence comes from Deltaproteobacteria bacterium, assembly GCA_016935565.1. Taxonomy (GTDB): domain Bacteria; phylum Desulfobacterota; class Syntrophia; order Syntrophales; family UBA6807; genus JAFGQS01. Next base: position 9,841 of record JAFGQS010000078.1, on the reverse strand, counting down.
AATCGACTCGCCCCGACATAATTGCACCACGTGCTCTCTTTCCTGAAAAAAAGGTCTTGAGACGATATTTATCGGCATACCGCTCGTCGAGGGGTATTACATCTCCCAGGGATATAAGTTGAATAATTTCAAGGTCCCGCAGATTTTCCTGGTTCGATTCCATAAGATGTTTGATAAGAGTCCGGGGCTCGGCCACGCCGGTGCTGAGAAATATGTTCATGCCCGGTTTTATCTTTGACAGCACCTCTTCAGGTTGTACTATTTTTTCCTTCCATTTTTCAGCGATGGGCATTCGCGGTTGCCTCTCTGTATATGATTCCTCACATTGTAACAACGCAGCATACAACAATATATAGGTGAATGTAACATATTACCGTCAAAATGAATATAAGAGATGTATTTGTGCTTGGTGTGCACAGCGATGCGGCAAGGATAGCTGTGGTAGCATTGTGTATTGCTTCTGAAATTGAGCTCGATAAACAGGATTTGATTGAGAGATTTTTACGGAGAGGTGAATTTTATTACTATTCAGACGTGGACATGCAAATTGTCAGTGTCCTTCCATTCCCTGGATTAACGCCATAACATTCTGACCCAGAACATCATGATTATATCCGCCTTCCAGTACAGCAAAACAACCACTATTGCTTTTCCGGCTTGCCTCCTTAACCATTTTGCCTATTTCTCTGTAATCCTCTGTTGAAAGGAGCCCCCCAATATCATCCTGATGATTATCAAAACCCGCTGATATTCCGATGATATCAACATCGTCCGGCAGGTTTTCCTGAATTTTTTTCAAGTATGAGTCAGAATCCGGCGCATATGGATTATAGATCGTTGCATATCCCGCAACCCCAAGAATATTAAACGTTCCATCACCGAAATGACGATCGATATCGAGGACGAAGGCCCTTCGTATTTTTCCCTCCCGTTTCAGTTTTGCAATGGCAATCGCAATATTATTAAAAAAACAGTATCCCCAGGAAAAATCCGGCGATGCGTGATGCCCCGGTGGCCTGATAAGGGCGAAGCAGGGTTCCTCCAGACCGATTTGCGCAGCATGAAGTGCCCCCCCAGCGGCAAGAGAAGAAATCTCGTAGAGACCTTTTCGCGTTATATATTTTATATGAGATTCCGTATGACAGGCGGCAATGTCCCCATGATCGGCCGGCGTTGCCTTTATGAATTCTACCCGATTTTTGATGGTACGTACAACCGCATCAATCCGACCTTCCGCAGCAGCGGGATCACGACAATATGACTGTCTGAAAGCATCATGATAGACGACTTTCATGGATTGCTAACCTCCGCTTACCAGAGCACCGAGTCAGTCAACAGCGTTACGGATTCTTTCCGTACACACCTGTTTTTACAACACCTTCTCCTCTATGATATCTTTTGCCGGTTTGACACGGATACGGGCAGAAACTTGGCCCCTCCATAAGGGAAGCTGAGCCTGTTCAGTCTCAGCTTCCCTCTTCTCCCTTCTCATAAGCTCTCTAATCGAGAGTAATTTTTCTCCAGAGTACCGCAGTACCTAGTTCCACCCTTCAAGAGGTTCTACAACGGGCTCTTCAAACGGTTCGGTTCGATGGGTTATGCCGCTTGCATAGTATCCCAGTGCTTCTTCTTCTGAAAACCCCAGTATTTTCGTCATGATATTCGTTGTGTCCTCTCCAATGGCCGGAGCCCCTCGCCAGACCTGTCCGGGTGTCAATGATAGTTTCGGGGTAATACCTCCGACTCTGACGGGGACACCGGACTGTCTATCCACCACGGGTACATGGGTTTCTCTCATGCGAAAGTGAGGTTCCTTGAGCATGTCTTCGGCATTCATGACTCTGCAACATCCGATTTGAGCTGCGTTGAATGCCTTTTCGACCTCCATCTTCGTGCGATTTTTACAGTATTCCCTGAGCTTCGCATCCAGTTCCAACCCTTTTTCCGAGTAAACCGCCGCTTCGTCAAGCGAACAATTTTCATAAGAGTATTCTTCCGGATCTAACCCGAGAAATCCCGGCACCCTTGAATATATAATGGGACCGAGTGCACCGATGAAGACATGTCCGTCTTTACACTCGAAGGTATCATAGGGCTGGAACCCCGGCGCCTTGTTGCCTTTGTGGGTTGTGTATTTTCCTTCTCCGCTGATCCACGGCATCTGAAATCCCATGGTAACATGGACTGCCTCATATTGGCTGTTGTCAATCACCTGGCCTTGTCCCGTTTCCCTGGCATGCCATAAGGCCATCATCACAGCAGCCCAGCCATGGAGAGCCGTCAGATAATCAGCGGTATAGACCTTTGCCCGCTGCGGCGGGCCAGCCTCATCGCCCGTGACGGCTATCAGTCCACCAAAGGCCTGCCCGAGGGCATCGTAACCGGGTCTGCCAAGCATTTGTTCATCCCCGTATTGACCATAAGTACAGACACGCAGGATTACCAATTTTGGATTTACTGCCAGAGCAAGTTCGGGTGTGATGCCCGACCGTTCCAGCGTTCCGGGAGCCGACGATTCCATCCAGACGTCGGAGATCTTCCACAGGGCCATCAGAAGCTCTAATCCTTTAGGGTCTTTGAAATTGAGTCCCATTGAAAGTCTGCAAACAGCCTCGTTCGCCCAGTCGCACCCGTGAACCCTTTTCCCCCGCACCAGGTTCGGCGCCGTGCGTCGGTGGATATCCCCCCCCGGTCTCTCCACGTGAATAACCTCCGCACCAAACATGGCCATTTTTGTACCAGTCCACGGCTGCGCGATGACGATACCGGTACTGACAACTCTGATTCCTGCAAGTGGGCCAAATTTAGGTACCAACATCGGCGTTGGCGGTCGCTCCAGATTCCTGATCCACTCCGGTATCGTTTTTCTTAGTTCCTCAATCTGTTCTTCATGTCTCACAAGACGTGTGTCATGTGTCATACTTAGCTCCCTCCTTTTTCATTGTGATTATGTGAAGCTTCACCGTTAGCTTAAGAAGGCATACCAATACATGAGAGCTGCCGATACTTAAGGAACAACGGTGAAACAAGCAATCGGGGCAACATTATAAACTAACAAAATTGATTACATAATAAACACAACTGAAAGGTGCTCAATCGAATATTTTCTATTCAGCTTGTTAAGTGTAATACCGGATTCATGTGCATTCATTACACCGGTAACTTTTTGTGAAGAATTTTGTTTGATCCTCTTTCTCGGTTCAGAAGTGGTGGCCATCAATGCCTCGGTTCATCTTTTTTGAATCAACGCATCGAGTGTTGTAAAAACGACATAACGCGGTAGCACAATCCGCGTTTCTTTCATTGAAACAATTTAGTCAACATCATTTCTTTTAAAGAAATAACTGTTTTATTTTACTAGTCCCCTATAAGAAATATTTATTGGACCGTCAATATTAAATATCATTAGCATAATCTATACATATTGTGTATAGATTATGCCTGCCGGTAAATTTCTGCCCTTGTGAAATTAGAAGAAGGTAGATCCTTTTTGTGAGCAATGCCTGGATGATCTCAACCTATGCAAGTGACAGGAGGTATGCCTTGAGATTGTCTTTTTTCTTTAAACCAAGCTTTTTCCTCATGCGATATCGATAAATGTTAACTGCACTTTCTGTTATGTTCAGAAAATCAGCTATTTCTTTTGATGATTTTCCATCTTTTATTAAATCGGCAACACGAACTTCTCTATTCGTAAGGTTCATATATTTATAGGATAATTTATGGCTAAAGGGAGAAATGATATTTCTCAAATTCGATTCGAGGATTTTAACATAGGACATGTTTCTGTCATCAAGTCGTTTCCTTTTTAATTCTTCTATATAGGGCAAAACGAGCTCTCTCACATTAGCAAGTAGCCTCTCTTCAAGCTCACTCTTGTCTTCTTCCCGTCGTTTCAGGAGAACTTTCAAAGCAGTATTGAGTTCCGCCAACTCATGGGATTGGGTTTCAAGTTCTTTCTCTCTCTTTTTTAAGAACTCCTCCGCCAGTTTTCTGTCAGTGGTATCACGAATCACCTCAATGGCACCCGCAATATTGCCCTTGCTGTCGTAAAGGGGACTGGCCTTGCACCAGAGATAGGCCTTTCTCCCCTTTATGCGAATACCGGGGACCTTGGCCTCAACAATCAAAAGATTTCCTTCCCTGTTAAAAACAGAGTAGGTCTTCTCAAATTCTTTGTTCGGCTCAAGCACCAGATTAATTGCCATGGGTCTTCTGACCTTCCAGAATGGCAGAGCATACTCATAGGCACCCTTGCCCAGTATGTCTTTCGCCCTAACACCAGTCAGTTCTTCGGCTGCACGGTTCCAGGCAATTAGTTTTCCCTCTAAATCGATTGCAAACATTGCATCCGGCAAAAACTCGATAATAACGGCTAATCGCTGCTGTAACTCCCGTAAGGCTTCCTCTGCCAGCTTAATTTCAGTAATATCTTCGAATGTTGCAACAATCCTTTTCCTCTCCGTCAGTTTTTCACCTATCCTTGCAACACTCATACGGCATACGATTTCCTTACCGTCCTTCCGCACGAATGGGTGCTCCCATTCAAAGATATAACACTCTTTTTTTTCCAATTCGGAGTATAGCAACTCTCCATAATCCTTGTGCTCTTGATCCGTCCGGAACAGAATCCTTGTTTTCTGCCCGATCAGTTCTTCAACGGTCCAGCCAAAAACGGTTTCCATGGATTCGTTTGCAAAGAATATCTCACGATTTTCCACGCCAAACAATGCATGAGGAACGGAAGTCAGGATAGAAGCCTCGAGCTTTTCCAGTTGTTCCAGTTTGTTCTGAGCTTCTTTCATTTCAGTGATTTCCATTGTATTTCCTATAACGGCGCGCTTCCCATTATACTGAATTGAAGACACAGACTCCATGAGCCATGTTATATTTCCACTCTTATCGACGATCCTGAATTCGTAGGGTATAGTCAGATTCCCCTTAAGCATTGCAATAGCGTTACCGCGAGCCATTTGCCTATCTTCCGGATGTACAAAACTGAGAATGTCTGTACAGTTTAATTCTTCCATTGAATAACCCGAATACCTCGGAATGTGATGGTTTGCGAATACTATCTTTCCATCCTGAACAATGTACACACCAATCTGCAGGTTGTTTAGCAGTGTTCTATAAAACATATCCTTTTCATATAAATAGGTTATATCACGGATGGACATAATGGCACCGGTAATGATGCCCTTACCGTCGTAAAGAGGACTTGCTTTCTTCCAGAGGTATGCGGTTTTTCCATTTATGCGAATACCCGGGACCTCAGCTTTAACAATCAAACAATTTCCTTCTCTATTTAAATCAGTGTAACTCTTCTCAAGCTTATCGTTCGGTACAAGCACCAGATCAATGGACATGGGCCTACGAACTTTCCAGAACGGCAGGGAATGTTCATAATTCCCTTTTCCCATCATGTCTTTCGCTGTGTACCCGGTCAGTCCTTCAAGAGCATTGTTCCACGCAATGATCTTCCCGTTTATGTCAAGGGCAAAGGTGGCATCCGGCAGTTGGTTAATAAGGTGTGTAGCATTGAGGAAATTTATTTCATTGATACAATCCGGTTTCATATGCTCAAGTTCTTCAATCCATCCCTTTTGTTTCATTCCTTAATGCCTCTTTTCTCGTGAGACTGAATAATATTGAAAGGTCTTAAATACCCCTTGCCTCATGTTTCAGAATATGAATACAAGAATAATGATGGTAATTTCAAGGATAATTTCAAGAGGCCTCCTTTACCTTATATAACCCTATATTACTTTCGAAAAGATAAACATAGTGTCATAGACCTGGAGATCAGGTCGTGATTTTTGAATTTTCGATAATTTTTCACATTGACATGATGCCGCTGACGGCATAGTACAATACCATAGGATTCATCAAAAATTGTAAAGAGAGGTCCCTGCCGACAATGAAAGATTCCGTGAAACCCGTTTATGAAAGAGGAACTGCCGTAACAACAACCATTATTCGGTTGCTGATGATTTTTTGTCTGGCGATGTTTCTCGGTGCCTGTGCACCTCCAGGTCTCTATAGTGTCGATCTGTTATATATATCCCCTGAGAAGACATCTCTTGCAGATGAAAACGTAAAGAACCTCTCCATAACCGTGACACAATTCAACGACATGAGAACAGTAGATGATAAAAGGATCATCGGCAAAGTTGTCAAGTCCGACGGCATGAAAATCCCGATCTTACCGAAACATCATATGCCGGCAGATGCGGTCACCCGGGCAGTCAAGCACTATCTCAACAGCAAAGGATATCATGTTTCAAACCGAATGCCGGGGTGGAATCTTGGCGATGATTCTATCGAGAATGGATGGGGCGATATCGTAATCGGCGGAAACATCTACGAGTTCGAGTTGATCTGCCTCAAGGAAATGCCCATCAGAAAATACATGGCGAGGGTCAAACTGTCTGTCGTTTTCGCAGACGTGGCGAAGAAAAAAATAAAATTCACCGTTAACGTTGAAAGCAGCCCCTCTCTTGAACACGTTAGATTTACCGAAGGAAAGATGACGGAAGTAATGAACGACGCCCTGGCGGCAGCGATCAACAGAATATTCGAAAACCGGGAAGTACATCAGAAAATAAGGGAGATCGCTGAACAAAAGGGTAATTCAGAAAAAAAATAGTGTCGGATCAGACTCATTGATTATGGAATGGCATCGAGATGACTTCGCAATTTCCGACGACCGAAGCCGGGTAGATATCGACGTCGTAAGTAATCTGCTCGCCCGGTCTTATTGGAGACACAGGCGCTCCCGGGAAGTCGTGGAAAAACTGATTCAGAACTCCCTGTGTTTTTCTTTATTCCGAAATGATGAACAGATCGGATTCGGACGCGTTGTCACTGATTTCACGGTATTTTCCTGGTTGTCTGACCTGGTCATAACGGAAGCTTACCGGGGCATGGGGCTGGGAAAATGGTTGATAACCTGTATTGTAAACCATCCCGGGATTGCCGAAACACAGTTCGTGCTGCAAACCGGAAGTGCATACGGTCTGTATGATAAGTTCGAGTTTCGATTGAGTGAGAAGCTTATGACTCGAGAACCATACGGCGCAAAGAATCGGGAAATTGATTCTTGATTTTTAAATTTCTCACTTGTGAGACCGGGAAGGAAATAACAACAGGACCCCTCCTAATTAAAGCTTGACATACTCGCCCGCAACGCTTATATTAGGCACACTTTTAAAATCGGTTTTGGTCCATCTTCTCCCCAGAGCCTGTGAAAGGCTTCTGGGGATTTTTTTTGGGTATCATAAACATGCCTCTTTAAAAATATGTGTGGGCCGTACCGAAACGACACCAGGAGGAACATGGCAAGGCGAAATCAAAACACGTTTCAGAAACGGCAAAAAGAAATTGAGCGCGTGCGAAAAGCAAAGGAAAAAATGGAGAGGCGACAGGGAAAGAAGAATAAATCGGAAGAGACCGACGAAACCCTGATATCTGATCAAATCTGACAAACCTCCATCGATTCAACAAGAATGACCAATCAACCGCCCCGAAGGCGGACGGGCCGGGTTATGCCTGACCCACAAATAGAAAAAGAAGGACTTTTAATGAATTTTAAATCGTTTAATCTACATCCCCATATCGAATCCGGTATCAAGGCACTCGGCTATGCAGAGCCAACACCGATTCAAACACAATGCATTCCATCCATTCTCCGCGAACAGGATGTCATGGGACTGGCCCAGACCGGAACGGGAAAAACCGCCGCGTTCGTACTTCCCATCCTGCAACGTTTGATGGATGGCCCGAGGAAGCGCATCCGGGCACTCATCATTGCCCCGACACGGGAACTGGCGGAACAGACACACGAGTCGATGTGTCAACTTGGCCGGCAGACAAAACTGAAGAGTATCACAATTTACGGAGGCACGAAAAAAGAGTCCCAGATCAGAATGCTCCGTAAAGGAGCCGAAATCGCTGTGGCCTGTCCGGGACGTCTGATCGATCTCATGGACCAGGGCACGATTGATTTATCCCGTCTGGAAGTGCTCGTCCTGGACGAGGCGGACCGCATGTTCGACATGGGATTTTTACCGGATATCAGGACGATCATGAAACGTCTGCCGAAACAGCGTCAAACGTTGCTGTTCGCTGCCACCATGCCTGATGACATCCGGGAGCTGGCACATGATGTCCTGCACAATCCCGTTACGTTCCAGATCGGCGATATTGCTCCCGTATCCACGGTCTCTCATGCCCTCTATCCCGTCGAACAGCACCTCAAAAAAGACCTTTTAATGAAACTTCTGGACCGTACGGATACGGAGTCAGTGCTTGTCTTTACTCGCACGAAGATCCGTGCCACTCGCCTCGCAAAGCATATGAAACAAGCAGGTTTTTTTGCGACTTCTCTACAGGGGGACCTGTCACAGTTCAAGCGACAGGCGGCACTCAACGGTTTTCGAAACGGCAAATACCAGATCCTGGTAGCCACCGACATTGCCGCCCGCGGTATCGATGTGTCCCGAATCTCCCATGTGATCAACTACGACATGCCTGACACCGTCGATGCTTACACACACAGAATCGGCCGGACAGGCCGTGCTGCACGGACCGGTGATGCGTTTACCTTTGTAACGAGCAAAGAGAGAGCTTTCGTGTGGACCATCGAAAAAGTTCTCGGTGAAAAAATCGAAAGGCGAACTCTGGAAGATTTCGATTACACCACACCGGCACCGTCAGGAAACGGCGGATTCGACCGACCGCAACTGCCTGTAAAACAACGAAGGGGAATGAACGCCACGGGAGAATGTACTCTCGCTGCCTCACCGCCGACACATCCGGCTTCAAGCCGCCGGAACGGATCACGAAGACTTTCCGCAGGAACGCTTTTCTCCAGTTCGTCCCGACTTAAATCGCGAAAGCCCCGCGGCTTACGTTAACCCGGAAGACATGCAAGTAGGTCTGGATGCCGTTTTGCTCTCGATCCTGTATAATAAAAAAATGATATAAATAAAATATATGAAGTCAAGAGATAACCTGATATATTAGCGAATATTTAACTAAGGAGATGTTATGAATATCTACGTAGGAAACTTGTCTTACTCCGTCACAGAAGAGGAGTTACAAAAAGCTTTTGAGGCATTTGGCAAGGTAACGTCTGTAAACATCATCACGGACAATTACAGCGGCCGGTCCAAGGGATTCGGATTTGTAGAAATGCCGGGGAAGGAAGAGGCTGAGGCAGCCATCAGCGGGATGAACGGCAAGGAGGTGGGCGGACGGGCGTTGAACGTGAACGAGGCTCGCCCTCGTGCCGACAAAGGCCGTGGCGGCGGCGGCGGAAGGCGACCTGGAGGCAAATCGCGTTATTAATAATAACGTTAAGATCAGCGGATGTATAGAGGAAGGATAACGGGACCTTTCCTTCGTCGACCGGATCGAAAGAATATCGATCCCGGCAGGTCTCTATTGCATATCGAATCTCTCTCATCACGTTATTCATTATGACGGCAGAACCGATCATACCCGGCATCCACGATCCCGCTATCAGAACGATCGCCGGCAACCGATCAAAAAAGATTGCGGGACCGGGACCAGGATCAAAAATGTATCGGGAATGAAGATCTGCTCCCATTACTTGAGGAAATGATGTTCAAACGGTCCCTTATCATCACAATCCTCAGAGCGGTACTGGTAATTCCCCGTCATGCGGTGGCCGTCGAGAGCGGTCTTACGACAATAGTGGCCGATGATCTGAGTGAAAGATTTCTGCCGGGACATGCCCCCACAAAAATTTTCCGTCGGCAGGGATTTCTCTCCAGTAAACGGATTTTTCCGTGATCATGGAACGGACGAAACGATACGG
>JAFGQS010000077.1 GCA_016935565.1 Deltaproteobacteria bacterium | reverse complement strand
CGTGCTCACCGTACCGACCATCTTGATTCCTGCATCGTTCGATTTTTTGATGCAGCGTTCCGCCTCCGCCCAGTAATCGGGAAGGGTTGTCCCTGAATTCGCAAAGTGATGTTCCTCTTCCGTTGAAACCATCATGAGGATTCGGTCAGGACCATATCCTGCTTTTTTCATCTCGATGGCACGATCGACGGCGGGTTCACGAATGGTTATCGCCGTAAACGTAATGTCATCGGGATTGATACCCTTCCGGGCGCATCGTCTCTTAAACCTCTCACCCTGCTTGAAATACTTGAAAACCTCGTCAGCATCCTTGAACATCGGCATGCCGGCGGGATTGCCGAGATTAGTAAGCTCGATCTCTCTGCAACCGGCAAGGATCATCTCCTCGGCATAAAAAATCTTCGCTTCAGTTGAAATAAACTTTTCCTCGTGCTGAAATCCGTCACGAATGGTGATATCACCAAGCGTAACCTTCTTTGGCATTCTCGGAAAGATTTTCCAGAGATCATATTCTGTCGCCATAAACTATACTTCCTCCTCTTACTTTCTTTTTAGAAAACTTTTTTTACTTACCTTTAAATTCCGGTTTTCTCTTCTCAGCAAAGGCAGCAAGAGCTTCTAAACGATCCTCCGTCGGAATCGTAACTTCATAAGCCTTTGACTCGAGCGGTAATGCCACTCCGAGGCTTGCCTCTGATCCGTAGTTCAATGCAAATTTAGCCTGCGCAACGCCAATGGGACCGTTCTTGGCTATTTCCCGTGCAATTTCAAGTGCCGCATCGAGTAACTGATCGGGCTCGACAACTTTGCTCACCAGCCCGATGTCCAGTGCGTACTGGGCATTAAATCGTTTCGCCGTATAAATCAACTCTTTTGCTTTTGCAACACCGATAACCCGTGGGAGCCTCTGGGTTCCACCGGCACCGGGAATAATTGCCAGGCTGGTTTCGGTCAGGCCCATGAGTACATTGGATGAAGCAACACGGATATCGCATGCCAGTGCCAATTCAGTCCCACCACCGAAGGCAAAGCCGTTAATTGCCGCAATAACCGGCACTCTCACGGTCTCAACTGCGGTGAAGGTATTTCTTATTGTGAAGATGAACCGACGAACCTGATCTTCCGTCAGGGTTCTTCTCTCTTTCAAATCTGCTCCCGTTGAAAAAGACCATTTCTTCGGATCGTCTCCCCTTTTGGAACCCGTAATAATGATACACCGTAGGTTCATGTCGAAATTTGCTTCCCTGATTGCATCGCTCAGCTCCGCCAGGAGATCAAAGTTGAAACAGTTCATCGCATCCGGACGATTCAACGTCAGTATAAGGATGCCATCATCCGTCCTTTCCTGTAGTAATATATCTGCCATACTTCTCCATTCCTCCTTTTTCGTATCGAAGACTTAGACCTTCAAGTCGCCCCAATCGGTTCTCTGCGGGGCAACACGCAGTGATAGCTCGAGTGCTCGTGCCAGCTTGTCGCGGGACTCACTGAAGGCGATGACACCGTCATGGAAGAGAAGCGATCCGGTCAGGAACGGGTGTCCTTCTGCATCATAGCGATCCCTCATCATCTGACGGAATGCGCCCATTTCTTCTTCATTAACCTCTTGACCTTTGGCAATGATGTTCTTCCTTCGTACACTTTCTACGATGAATCCTGCCGTCTCACCGGACATAACGGTCGTTCGGCCTCTCATATTGGTGAAGCAGAATACCGGTTTGAACGCTCTACCACACATGCCGTAGTTAGCCGCTCCGTGGTCGGGACCGATAACGTATTGCAGCTTGGGCACATTGAGAACGCTCGTGGTACGGACCATGTCGGAACCGTATTTTCCGATACCATTCCACTCTTCATCCTTGCCGATCATGTATCCCGGTGATCCCTGCAGGTACAGGACAGGCAGATTCGAGTTGCCGCATCGAATCATCCACTCGATGGCCTTGCGTGCCGCATCAATATAGATGACACCGTTACCACTTGAAGCAATGACACCAACGGGAATACCTTTTAACCACATCTTACCGGCAATAATGCTGGTACCGCGGCCAGGCCCGTAGGTCGGTTTGTACTCATGGAAATAGCTGTCGTCGGCAATGCATTTGATGGTCTCTTTGATATCGATACCATGATACGTGTTAACGGGATTGTTACGCATCATTTCTTTGAAATCAAATTTCGGTTCGACCGTCTTTCTGCGTTCGGTGTAAAGTTTCTGACTCGGTTCAAACTCAATAATGTCACGCAGCTTCTGGATTCCCTCGGCCTGTGATCTTACGAAATGGTCGCAGCCACCGGAATGCTGGGTATGGACGTACGCACCGCCGAGATCTTCCATGGATACTGTTTCGCCGATCGCTGATTTTACCATGGGAGGACCGGCAAGGAATGCATATGCCATCTTTTCGATCATGATCGATTCTGATGCAAGATACACAATGTAGGCACCACCCGCCGTGTTTCCACCTGTCGAGAGGGTGTACTGTTTAATACCTTTCGCGGACATGCGGCACATATTGTAAAACATGGTCCCGAAGTGTCCGTCATCGGCAAAACAACCTAATTGTAAGGGAAGATTGATTCCGCCGGAGTCGGCAATATAAACGCAGGGCAGCTCACATCGCTCTGCAATGGCCTGGGCCCTCATGTGCTTTTTAAGGGTAATGGGGAAATACGTTCCCGCGGCATATCGGTTCTCATTGGCAAAAATCATACAATCCTTGCCATGGATGGTGCCGACACCCGTTACCAAACCTGCCCCCGGGATATGGCCCCGTTTTTCCGACTCGTAGATTTCTCCACCGTAAAGCTTAACCTGTCCGATATTGTAGCCTGCATCGAGACCGACCTCAAAGAACTCCGTACCCGGATCGATAAGATCACTTATCAACACACGCACAGAACTTTTATTTTGCTTGGCCAGACGCTCTAACTGTTTTTCACCACCGATATTATACGCTTCTTCCCGGTGCTTAAATAGGATCTCATCCTGTTCCATCCAGTGCTTCAGATTTGCTTCTTTCTCCTTTTCGAGTCTTTCGGCTCGAGTCAGTTTTTTCTTCTCTGCCATGTATACTCCTCCTTTTCCTCTCTAAAATAATAATAAACGCGTTTCATGCATAACAGTGCCCTTCTTCAAGGATACCCACATAGCACCTTACACGCTCAAAAGTCAAGGCAAAACAGAGCGAGATCACCATATTGGGCTTTTGACAGATTCGTTCATTCATGTTAGAAGATACTACATTTTTTCATTTAAAAAAACGTATAGTAATGAGACAAATAATGAAACAGGCATCCGAATATAATCTAAAGACCATATTAGCCATTATCGAACGATTAAGGGCTCCCGACGGGTGTCTGTGGGACAGACAACAAAACACAAAAAGTGTGAGACGATATCTTATTGAAGAAGCCTATGAGGTTCTCGATGCAATCGATGAGGAATCTCCTGAGAATCTGAAGGAAGAGTTGGGAGATCTTCTCTTTCAAATTCTCTTTTTAGTCAAAATCTCCGAAGAGAAGGGCGAGTTCACCATATCCGACGTCATAAGGGAAATATCCGAAAAAATGATCCGCCGTCACCCTCATGTTTTTGGAAACATAAGGGTCAAGAATGTAGAAGAAATCAAAACCAATTGGAATGATATAAAAATTCACGAGGAAGGAAAACGAGACAAGGATACTTCTCTTTTAGGAGGTGTTCCCCAGTCCATGTCGTCCCTTCGAAGGGCTCAGAAAATAACTGAAAAGGCATCTACGGTAGGATTTGACTGGAAAAATTCAGACGGCGTCATCGAAAAGATTGAAGAGGAGTTGGAAGAACTGAAAGCTGCCATTCGAAGTAAAAAAGTAACCCATATACAAGATGAAATTGGTGATTTGATCTTCTCCCTGGTAAATGTAAGCAGATTTTTGAACGTCGATGCGGAGACTGCCCTGAGGTCGACAATAAAAAAATTTATCAAGCGGTTTTCGTTCATCGAGGCAAAACTCAAAGAAGCCGGCAAGGATATATCCCATGTCTCTCTTGAAGAGATGGATAGTCTATGGAATCAATCAAAAAATACTATATAAAGGAATAGACAACGATGAAATTCTTTCTCTGTGCCATAGGACTGGTTTTGATTATTGAGGGTCTCCCCTATTTTACTTTTCCAGAAAAGATTAAGGCATATCTCTTTAAGGTGTATCAAATTCCTGACGGTACCCTGAGAATTTTCGGATTTTTTTCAGTTGCTATCGGATTAATTCTTGTTTATTTAGGAAGGAATTGAAACAATTTCATTGACTTTTACCTCTGTATCTGATTATTTTCCACAACCGACCGACATGAAAGTAAAAGAATTCGATTTTAACCTTCCGGAAGAATTGATTGCACAACGCCCCTGCGAACCACGGGGTAATTCCCGCATGATGGTGGTAAACAGGAAACATGAATCCATTGAGTGCAGATATTTCCGGGATATTCCCGACTATCTGGATACTGATGATGTTCTCATCCTCAACGATTCTAAAGTCATCCCGGCACGACTCATCGGCTCAAAGCCGACAGGCGGAATGATTGAAATACTCCTTCTGTCAAATAAGAAAACAGATTCACCACGCTCACACACATGGGAGGTATTGCTGCGCCCCGCAAAAAGAGTCAAGGCCGGAACAGTTATCGTTTTTGACAAACATTCCCGGGCTGAGGTGATCGAACGAACCTCGGAAAAAAAGTGGATTCTCGATTTCAAGACTGACCGGACATTTGAAAGTTTTCTCGATCAATATGGGAGAGCTCCTCTTCCTCCTTATATTAAAAGAAACAGAACGACGGAAAAAGATTTTCAGGATCTTCTCCGGTATCAAACAGTTTACGCGAAGATGCCCGGATCAGTGGCTGCACCGACGGCAGGTCTGCACTTCTCAGAAACAATATTGAAGGAAATTACAAGTCAGGGAATTCGGATCGCACCGATCACCTTGCATGTGGGATACGGAACATTTCTTCCCGTGGAAACGGAATACGTGGAAGATCATAAAATGGAAGAAGAATATTTTGATATAGGTAAAGAGACTGCCCGCCTAATCAATGAGGCACAAAGAGTGGTTGCTGTCGGAACAACTGCGACCAGAGTTCTTGAAACAGTAACTGACAAAGAGGGCGTGATACGGCACTTTGCAGGACATACAAATCTCTTTATTTATCCGGGGTATCAATTCAAAAAGGTGGACAGACTCTTAACGAATTTCCATCTCCCCAAATCATCTCTTTTCCTCCTGGTCTGTGCATTTGCCGGGAAGGAATTGATAATGAAAGCTTATGAAAAGGCCATTGAAGAGAAATTTAGATTTTACAGTTATGGAGATTGTATGCTGATCTTGTAGGCAAAGGGTTAAGGGCACAAGGCAAAAGGAGTAAATATGGAATCCTTTCGCCTGTTATCATTAAGGTATTATCTCGTATTTATTATGAATTTTCAATTCAAAGTACTGAAGAAAGACAAGAATTCACGAGCCCGTCTCGGCAGGATATCGACCCCCCACGGGGAAGTGAACACTCCGGTTTTTATGCCGGTCGGAACCCAGGGTACCGTTAAAGCCCTTACCCCTGAACGGGTAAAAGAACTTGGTGCTGAAATAATACTCGGCAATACATATCATTTATATCTCAGGCCGGGGCACACGCTCATTAAGAAACTGGGGGGGCTGCATCGTTTTATGAATTGGAACGGGCCGATCCTCACTGACAGCGGCGGTTTCCAGGTATACAGCCTCGGAACTCTCAGAAAAATATCGGAAGAAGGGGTGACGTTTCAGTCACACATTGACGGCTCGAAACATTTTCTGAGTCCCGAATTTGCTATAGAAATCCAGGAAGCACTTGGCTCCGACATCATGATGTGTTTCGACGAGTGCACACCCTATCCAGCAGATCACGAATATGCCGGTAAGTCACTGGATCTTACCGTACGGTGGGCCAGACGATGCAAGGAAGTAAAAAGAACCAGCAACCAGGCGCTTTTCGGCATCGTTCAGGGGGGTATCTACCAGGACCTGAGAAAAAAGGCTGTTGAGAAATTGACAGACATTGGCTTTGATGGATATTCACTGGGTGGTCTGAGCGTGGGGGAACCGAAAGACCTGATGATGGAGATCACCGAGGCTATTACACCGCTGCTTCCTGAAGAAAAACCCAGATATCTTATGGGTGTCGGAACACCTGATGATATTGTTGAATGTGTTAATTATGGAATTGACATGTTTGATTGTGTTATTCCGACGAGAAACGGACGAAACGGAATGTTATTTACAAAAAACGGAAAGGTTGTTATAAAGCACGCGCGTTATCGGAACGATGAATCACCACTCGATAGCGAATGTGATTGTTATACCTGTAAAAATTATTCTCGTGCCTATCTACGGCACCTGTTTATCGCCAAAGAGATTCTCGCGATTATTTTGAATACAATTCACAACGTCAGATATTTTATACGTCTGATGGAACAGATCAGAGAGGCCATAAAAAACGATAATTACGATGCCTTTCTTAAAGACTTTAAATCTCAAGTTTCAGGTTTACAGTCAGAAAACGATTAAAAGTTGAGATGTAAGCGTGGAACGCTAACTATTATATTTTAATGTAAGGAGAAATGACTATGACAGGTTTAGCGTATGCAATGGGAGGTGCAGGAAGCGGAGGAGCGGGAAGCCCTGGAGGAGATGTGCATTTTATCATTTTAATGGTCGCCATCTTTGCAATCTTTTATTTTTTGCTCATCAGGCCGCAACAAAAAAAACAAAAAGCTGTTCGAGAAATGCTTGACAAACTCAGTCATGGAGATATGGTGATTACAGCCGGCGGGTTGCATGGAAAAATCACCGGTCTGACTGACAACATTGTAACCCTCGAAATTTCGGACAAAGTCAGAGTAAAAGTTTCAAGGAATCATGTATCTGCCGTTACGCAAAAAGCATCAACTGAATAATTTCGAAAGGGACAGCGAATGCAGAAGAATATTAAAACGAGGGCACTTGTAGCAGTAATTGTAACCCTGGTTGGCTTATTTTATCTGATACCATCCATTACGTCATACCTGCCTGCATTTTGGAAGGACACCGTTGATAAAATTCATCTTGGCCTCGATCTTCGAGGAGGGATGCACCTCGTCCTGGAAGTCGAAACGGACAAAGCCGTCGAAAGTGCTGTTGAGAGAATATCAAATGCGCTGAAAGACGTTCTCATGGAGAACAGAATTCGGTTCAAACACCTTGACCGGATTGACGGTACAATCATAACGCTGGAACTACAAAAAACTGAAGCGAGTGACCGGTTTGATGAAGTCTTGAAAGATTCCTTTCCCACACTTGAAAAGAAACCGTCCGAATGGATCGATGGGAATGAGAAGGTTTACCTTACCTTAAAGACAAAGCAGGTTGACGGAATAAAGAAATTTGCCGTAGAACAGAGTCTTGAAACAATTCGAAACCGAGTGGATCAATTTGGTGTTGCTGAACCTGAAATCATACCACAGAGTAACGATCGCATACTCATACAGCTTCCCGGCATAAAAGACCCCCAACGGGCCATCAACCTCATTGGTAAAACCGCTTTGCTTGAATTCAAGCTCTTAGACGAAACGCACAGTTTGGATGAAGCCCTCAAACGTGGGGTCCCCCCGGTGGGAAGTATCATAGCCTATAGTGTTCGAGTTGACCAAACAACGGGGCAAAGAAAGAAAATACCCTATCTTTTAAAAGCGAAAACCCTTCTCACTGGTGATTCCCTTGAAAACGCTCAGGTCAAGATAAGTGATCGATTCGGAGAACCCTATGTCGCATTGAAGTTTAATGCTCAGGGAGCACGAGATTTTGAAAGAATAACAGGTGAAAATGTTAAGAAGCGTCTCGCCATTGTATTGGACGGAGTCGTTCATTCCGCGCCGGTAATTCAGGAGCGAATTTCAGGTGGGCAGGCTCAGATTACCGGTACGTTTACCATGGAGGAAGCTCGTGACTTGGCCATTGTCCTCAGGGCAGGTGCATTACCGGCTCCGGTCAAAATTCTCGAACAACGAACAGTCGGACCGTCTCTCGGACAGGATTCTATTGATAAAGGAATATTATCAATCATTGTCGGAGGCATATTGGTTATCCTTTTCATGATATTGTACTATCGTTACTCGGGTGTTGTCGCCAATTGCGCACTCATACTGAATCTTATTCTGATCCTTGGCGCTCTGGCCGCCTTCAAGGCAACCTTAACCCTCCCCGGAATTGCGGGTATTGTTCTTACCATCGGTATGGCAGTCGATGCCAACGTCCTTATATTTGAAAGGATCAGAGAAGAGCTTCGTCTGGGAAAATCCCCAAGGGCGGCAATTGCCGGGGGATATTCGAAGGCATTTATTACGATTGTTGACGCAAACATAACGACACTTATTGCCGCTGTCGTTCTGTTCCAGTTTGGCACGGGACCGGTTAAAGGGTTTGCTGTCACTCTCAGTATCGGTATTATTTGCAGCATGTTCACGGCGATCTTTGTAACAAGGATTATGTACGATTACTTTATCTGGCATAAGAAAATCGAGGCAGTCAGCATATAAAAAAACAGGCAAAAGGCTAAAGGCACAGGGCAAAAGGAATAAGCAGGAAATCCCCCGGCCTTTAGCCCTACGCTTTAGCCTTCTATCGAGGAGATACGAATGGAACTTATTAAATCCGGGACAGATATCAATTTCGTCGGGAGGATGAAACTTGCTTTTTCCATTTCTCTCGCATTGATTGTCATCAGCACACTCTCGCTCATTATTCATAAGGGCCCCAATCTTGGAATCGATTTTGCCGGTGGAACACTGGTTCAGATAAAATTCAAGGAACCGACTTCAGTCAATGACATCAGGGACCCATTGAAGACAATCAATCTGGGAAACAGCATTATCCAGCGGTTTGGATACCAGGATAATAATGAGTTCCTGATTAAAACCGAAAAGTCTTCTTCCGAACTCAAAGGCCTGTCAGGCATGATCGAGGATGCTCTAAGAACGGCATATCCTGAGGGAAGCTTTGAGATTCGGAGGGTCGAGGTTGTCGGTCCTAAAGTTGGAAAAGACCTGCGGCAAAAAGGAATGCTGGCGATGCTGTATGCCATGGTAGGAATACTTATTTATATAACATGGCGTTTTGAATTTCGCTATGCTATCGGGGCAATTATTGCCCTCCTTCACGATGTTATAATCACGGTAGGAATCTTCTCTATTCTGGACAAAGAGTTTACCCTCCCCATTATCGCGGCATTGCTGACAATTATCGGTTATTCTCTCAACGACACAATTGTCGTTTACGACAGGATACGAGAAAATTTCAGATCACAAAGAAAACAGACGCTGATACAAACAGTGAATGAAAGCATCAACCAGACACTCAGCAGAACGATTCTTACATCGGGAACGACACTCCTTGTTGTTGGTGCTCTCTTTTTTCTCGGTGGTGCCGTTATACACGATTTTGCCTTCGCATTGCTGGTAGGGGTGATAATAGGTACATATTCATCGATATTTATTGCCAGTCCAACGGTTCTGGCCTGGGAAACCATTAAGCCTTCAAAGAGAAAAAGGAAGCGGTAACGTGTCTCCTTTTGAAATCGCCGGGTTAACCATATTTATTCTTATACTTTTTATAGGAATTTTTTCTACCATATTCGGGCTTCCCGGAACGATTATAATTGTGACGGATGTCATCATTTTCTCGTGGGCAACGGGATTCGAAAAAATTGGTTTTAAGGTAATTGCCGTTTTAGTTGTTATATCTCTTGTTGCAGAGACCCTTGACTTCATGTTCGGCGCTTACGTTGGTGTCAGAAGGTTCGGGTTATCGATAAAAGGTCTTTTAGCTGCTGTCATCGGGGGTATAATGGGGGGAGTAGTACTGACTCCTTTTCTAATGGGACTCGGAACAATCATTGGGATGTTCTGCGGTGGCTTTGCCGGAACACTGATTGTTGACTATATTGAGGAAAAGAAGCTGAAACCTGCGTATAGAACAGGGTATAAGAATAGATTGATGAAAATAGCAGGAACAGTTTTAAAAGGGTCATTTGCTATTGTTATGACGGTCGCAGCTCTGTCAACGATATATTCATAAAGGATTAACAGATGGGTAAAAACAAAAAGTCTATTGTTAGAGAATACACTCAGGCCATAATAATCGCAATTATAATAGCTTTTTTTATTAGAACATTTTTTGTACAGGCATTCAAAATACCGTCCGGTTCAATGATTCCGACGCTCCAGATCGGTGACTGGCTTCTTGTTAACAAAGTCGTCTACGGTATAAAAATACCGGTTCTACGAAAAACGATCGTCCCTTTTACGAAACCCAAGAGAGGAGATGTTGTTGTCTTTATTTATCCAGTGGATAGATCGAAAGATTTTATTAAACGGGTTATCGGCGTTGAGGGAGACATTATCGAGATAAAGAACAAAAAGATATATATCAACGGGACCGCATTTAACGACACACACGGCGTTTACACAGATAGCTTGATTCTCCCTCGATCTATGCAACCACGTGATAATTTCGGACCGGTAAAGGTCCCCATGGGACATATCTTCGCCATGGGAGATAACAGAGACAACAGCTATGACAGCAGATTCTGGGGTTTCGTAAACCTCGACGATGTTATCGGCAAGGCTTTTATTATTTACTGGTCGTGGAACCGTGAAATCCATAATTTAAGGTGGAACAGGCTCGGCAAGATCATTCGTTAAAACATCTTGACTTTTGCACATAGGCGTTGCTATATTTCCCCATGGATTGCATGATACTAAAAAAGGACGACACATGATAATCTCTCTTTTCAGTGACGGGTGCGGGAAGAAGCCTTCTCATTTCATGGGAAGGTTTTTTTTTGATTAAAAACAGGGGGTAACGAAAGGTCGATGAAGACAAAAAAGGTGGTTATGGACGGAGAAGGGATCGACAGATCCCTGACGAGAATCGCCTATGAAATCCTGGAAGAAAATAAGGGGGGCCGTGATCTGGTCATTGTGGGAATAAGAGAGGGCGGTGTATTCCTGGCAAAACGATTACGTGAGAAGATTTCTTCCATCGAAGGGGTCGATATCCCACTCGGTATAATAGATATTACCCTATATCGCGACGATATATTTGCTTCGAATAAGAAACCGATACTGGGGAAAACGGACATACCCTTCTCTCTTGATCACACAAAAGTTGTTCTCGTGGACGATGTCCTTTTCACCGGAAGGACAATCAGGGCAGCAATGGATGCATTAATCGACTTTGGAAGACCCACTCTTATTCAGCTTGCAGTCCTCATCGATCGAGGACACCGGGAACTTCCCATTCGGGCGGATTTCGTCGGTAAGAATCTCCCGTCGGCGCTATGGGAAGAAGTCAGTGTTCATATAGGAGCAACCCTCACCGATACCGATGAGGTCGTTATTGAAGAAGGATAATTATAAGCGCTCAGCGATCAGCACGATAAAGAAAAATGATCCTTTCCTTCATCCCTCTCTTTTGCGGAAAGCTCTGAAAGCTGATGGCTGATAGCGGATACATCGATTGAGGTAAAACATGAAATTGTCAAAGAAGGATGTTCTGGGTATGAGAGACCTCTCTCGGGAGGAGATAAACCTCATCCTTGATACGGCAGAATCCTTTCTGGAAGTGTCGACAAGAACGATTAAAAAGGTTCCCACGCTGAGGGGTAAGACGATTATCAACTTTTTCATTGAGGCGAGCACACGGACTCGAACATCATTCGAAATTGCAGGGAAAAGACTCAGCGCCGATACGGTCAACATAACCGCTACCTCAAGCAGCATGGTAAAAGGGGAAACACTGACAGACACGGCAAAGACCCTGGAAGCCATGAACCCTGATATCATTGTGATAAGACACAGTGCTGTCGGTGCACCTCACATGATCGCCCGACTGATAAAACAGTCGATCATAAATGCGGGAGACGGAGCCCATGAACACCCGACACAGGCCCTCCTCGATATGCTGACTATCAGGAACGAAAAGGGTAAAATTGCGGGACTTAAAGTTGCTATCGTCGGAGATATAGCTCACAGCAGGGTCGCACGTTCGAATATCTTCGGTCTGACCCTCATGGGAGCGCAGGTGACTGTATGCGGCCCGGCCATGATGATGCCCCGGTACATTGAAAAAATGGGTGTTTCAGTTACCTATAACATGGAAGAAGCCATAAAAGATGCCGACATCATTATGATGCTCAGGATTCAATTGGAAAGACAGAATGAAAACCTGTTCCCCTCCGATCGTGAATACGCCCAATACTATTGCCTGACTCACCGAAATATACAACGGGCAAAGGCCGATGTCCTTGTCATGCATCCCGGTCCGATCAATAGAGGGGTGGAAATAGCTCCCGACATTGCCGACGGCGTCCAATCGTTTATTTTGAAACAGGTAACAAATGGTGTTGCGGTAAGAATGGCACTTCTTTATCTTTTGGCTGGAGGAGAATAATGAAATTGATTCTCAGGGGTGGACGGGTTATCGACCCTTCGCAAAACATAGATGCCGAGCTTGATATTCTGGTTGAAAACGGAAAAATTGCATCCCTTGATAATAATATTTCCATTCGAGAAGATGATACGAACACGATAACAACATTAGACTGCACAAATGTCATTATCGTTCCCGGATTAATTGACATGCATACCCATTTGCGAGAACCGGGACATGAATATAAGGAAACGGTTCCCTCGGGAGGCAATGCGGCGATCGCCGGCGGTTTTACATCCATTGCATGTATGCCAAACACAAATCCTGTCAATGATAACCGGTCCGTTACGGAATTTATTCTGAAGCAGGCTAGGTACGCCGACACGGCACATATCTATCCCGTGGCGGCAATCAGCAAAGGATCAGACGGCACAATCCTCACGGAATTCGGAGACCTGAAAAATGCCGGCGCCGTGGCATTCTCCGACGACGGGAAGCCTGTCACGAACAGTCTCTTGATGAGAAGCGCCCTCGAATACGGATATTCTCTCGATATGCCTATCATATCGCACTGTGAAGAGATAAGCTTATCCGCGAGCGGATCTATGAATGAAGGCTTCGTATCCACATTGCTCGGTCTCAAAGGTATTCCTGCAATTGCCGAGAATATTATGGTAGAAAGAGACATCGCGTTGGCCGACTACACGAATACATCCGTACATATCGCCCATGTGAGCACCGCCGGTTCGGTTCGTGCAATTCGGGAAGCAAAACGGAGGGGAATTCGGGTAACGGCGGAGACGGCTCCCCATTACTTTACGCTTACTGAAGACGCGGTAAGAGAATTCTCCACCAACACAAAGGTATATCCTCCACTGAGAAGCGCGAACGATCTCGAAGCGATCAAAGAAGGCCTCAAGGATGGTACAATCGATGTCATCGCAAGTGATCATGCTCCCCATTCGTCCATAGAAAAGGACGTGGAATTTGAGTATGCTGCAAGCGGCATTATCGGTCTGGAAACATCCCTCTCTCTCAGCCTAAAACTGGTGGACGATGGAATCATCTCACTCAATCAACTTATAGAGAAAATGAGCACATCACCGGCACGCATCCTCCGGATACGGAAGGGAACCCTTGCAGTCGGGGCTGATGCCGACATTACCGTCATAGACACGCATAAGAAGTGGACCGTGAACGTCAATGATTTCCGCTCAAAAAGCAGGAATTGCCCCTTCCATGGATGGAACTTAAAAGGAAAGTCAGTTATAACCATCGTGGGAGGAAAGATTAAGCACAAAGAAAAATAGAAGTGATAATCTTGAATTCTTAATTCTTAATTTTGAATTTAAAAAATGAACTACCCTGCGACAAGTTACGGGGAATCAAACCCTGCAGATTTAGCATCGTCCTTCAAGTAATTAGAGTAATCCGTGTAATCTGCGAAATCTGTAGATTAAATAAAACTCAATTCGTCTTGTTGTAAAATTCCAAGTATGATACATTACATTACTTTTTTGATTTTACTCTGAAGTAATGCGGGTGATTCTGTGTCGCGAGAAAGAAGAGAAGAAATTAAATATCTCCGCCGTCTGAAAGACTGGATTGATCTTGGAAGAGAATTCGACATCATCGATCTCTTTGCTTCCCTCCATCCCGCCGATATTGCGGAACTCATCGACAATCTTGATGAAGAAGAAAAGTTTCACCTCTTCTCACTCCTCGACGTGGAAAAGGCATCCGATGTTATTCTGGAAATGAGTGACATCTCTCGAGAACAGATCCTCGAAGATATGTCCGAGGAAAAACTTACCGAAATCATTGACGAGATGGACTCGGATGATGCTGCAGACTTCATCGCCGAGCTTACTGAAGACAAAGCCCAGGCCGTCCTGAAGGCTATTGAACCTGAAGAATCGGAAGATGTCAAGAAACTCCTGCGATATGACGAAGAGAGTGCCGGCGGTATTATGCAATCGGAACTCGTCTCTGTGCCGGAGGATGCCACAATACGGGACGCCTTGCAGGCAGTCGCAGATGCTTCGGAAGAAGTCGAACACATATACAATGTTTTTGTCGTTGACAAGCAAAACAGATTGATCGGTTCGGTCCCTCTTCAAAACCTGATTACGACAAAGCGAACCAGTCCCATTATCGAAGCGCTTGACAATGCTATACCGAGTGCCCACGTTGACATCGATCAGGAAGAAGTTGCCAGAATGTTCGAAAAGTATGACCTTGTCTCTCTGCCCGTGGTAGATTACAAGAATGAGTTACTTGGACGAATCACTGTAGACGACGTCGTTGATGTTATGGAAGAAGAAAGTTCGGAGGACCTTTACCGAATCGCTGGCCTTGGTGAGGATGACAATATTTTTAACACTCCCCTTGAGTCCGTTAAAAAGAGACTCCCCTGGTTATATATCAACCTCTTAACGGCCCTGGTTTCCGCAGTCGTCATCGGTTTTTTTGAAGATACCATCAAAATAATGGTCGTCCTCGCTGTTTTTATGCCCGTCGTGGCAGGCCTTGGTGGAAACGCGGGAAGTCAGACACTGACCCTGATTGTCAGAGGTCTTGCCCTGGGAGAAATAACCTTTGAAAATTCAAAAAAGGCCTTCTATCGACAGATATCGGTTGGAATTGCAAACGGAGTGGCCGTTGGAATCGTTATTGGTGCAATTGCTTATTTCTGGAAGGGGCTTCCCGTATTGGGCTTGGTCCTCGGTCTCTCCATGATTATCAACATATTTGTCGGTACACTGGTAGGAACGTTAATTCCACTTAGCTTGAAATGGTTGAGGGCAGATCCGGCCCTCGGATCTCACATCTTTTTAACAGCCTTTACCGACGCCTTCGGATTTCTTTCCTTTCTCGGCCTGGCGACTATATTCTTGAAATTGTTAACATGAAAAAAAGACAGAACTCAGAAGTCAGGAGTCAGAAGTCAGAAACGATTATACGTGCAATTTTACATTACACACTAAATGTTAATTTCTTATTCCTGAATTTATATAATTACCTTTTAATATTTCAATCCTAGGTTTCCGAAGTACGTTACGAAATGACTAAGGGTCACAGAAGAACGACATATAAAACAACCGGTTTTGTCCTCCGCTTTATCGATTACGGTGAATCTGATCGAATTGTTACTTTTTACACCAATGATTACGGCAAAGTGAAGGGAATCGCCAAGGGGGCCCGGCGGAGCAAAAAAAGATTCGCCAACGCTATCGAACTCTTTTCCTGTTCAACCATTATTTTTTCGAAAAAGCCCAGGCAGGAACTCGTCCTCATTGAAAACTGCGATGTCATCAATCACTACCCCGATATTCGGACAGATCTGGAAAAAACCCTCACGGCATCCTATTTAATCGAACTCATTGATCAATTTACCGTCGAGGGTAAGAGAAATCTGCAATTATTCCGACTACTGAAAGATTTTCTTGAACTTATCAATAACAGTGACTATTCAGAAGAAATTATTCGTTTTTTTGAGATTCGTCTCTTAAAACACACTGGTTATGAACCTGTCCTGGAACGATGCATTGTCTGTAATATGCCTATTGATCGAACTGAAAATCCCTTTTTCAATCCCAAAAACGGCGGAATCCAATGCGTGAAATGCCGTCATAATGATTTTTCCTTTATTCCCGTATCGATCGGAACCGTCAAAATGCTCCTTATGGGAAAAGAAATTGAGATTGACAGAATTCACCGCCTGATCCTCTCAAAGAAGTCTTTGAAAGAAAGCAGAGAGATCCTCGGCAGCTTTATCCGGCACACCCTCGGTAAAGAACTGAAATCTCTTCAGGTTTTAAATCAAATTAAGCGGATGACCGTCCAATCATAGTTGCTGTCCAACAGATACAGACGTATTTTTTTTATCATTTCACTCAATTGTCGATAAACTTTACAACTTTGATTCTCGATGCCGAATGACTTCTATCTATTTGATATTTATGATGATTTTAAAGATACTACCCCTCAAGCAGGCAGAAAAATCGGATTAACTGTCGGGATATTTTACAACTTTGCAATTTATTTCCTCGTGTATTCAGCGCTTACATCGTATTGAAACTCAGGACATCTCAACATTTATGCCCACAATATCAATATCATACAAGAAATAAGGTGATTTTTTTACAAAATAAACTCATCTCGCGTGAGTTTTGCAAGCAGTTTTATCGGGTTAGATTAGGCACAGTGAATGGGGAAGCATTCTATAGAAAATCCGTTGCCATGAATGCTGTGATGTGCTTATCCCAGCCCGGCACGATGCTTTTCCCCGGATTCACAAGGCTATGAAAGGTCGTAAAGGACCTGAAACAGACATGCGGTTGAGACCGGGTCAGTTGTTGTCCTGTTTTCAATGTTTATTTTGTATCTCTTTGACATTTATGATAGATTGATCACCGACTGGCAAGAGTGTTAAACCATCCTGAAAGATTAACGTATAATCCACAATATTTATACTATGGACAGCAATAAATCAAAAGACGATGTCTCGAAACAAGAACTGAGTATCCTGAGCAAGGCCTTGGCAAAATCCGTCGAGTATTCACGTCAGAGCCGATACATCTGGATCGCCCTCATTGCCGGATTCCTCATTGGTGCCGGTGTGGCGACGACAATCGTCATAATGACGGCCAGCGATAAGAAAATAATAACAGGGGGCGAAATCCTCTTACGACGATCACATGAAACATTAAAAACCGTGATACAGATTCAGTCACAAGTTGACAAATTGACAGATACACTCAAGACCGTTTCAGAAACAAAACAAGAAGATAATAAACCGGTCTCTGCACCCACGAGCAAAATGCCTCCTTCCGGAGGAAAACTTGCGGCAACACCGGTCATTAAACAAACTATTAAGAAAAATACCCGGACCTATCTTGAACTGAATAGATATACCGTATATCTCCACTACAACAGGACAAAACATAAAGATACTATAAGGGATCTCGCACATTACCTGCAAAGCAAAGGATATACTGTTCCGGATATCGAAAGGGTTGCGGACAAGAAGCGCGATATCCGGTATTTCCATAGGAGAGACAGAGACGGAGCCCTGCTGCTCAAAAAGCATGTAAACGATTTCATGTCTCAATATCCCGACATGAAAGATATCGACCTCGAGTTAAGAAACCTGGGCGCAGCTTACCCACGGGCTTCTAAGGGATCACTCGAACTATGGATTTACCTGTAACGTTATAATCTTCGGTACGTTGATGGATACTCAGGCAACCAACATGATCATGGCAACGACCTCACTGACGGGTACCTGTACGGTGTTTGTCGTGGGGATCATGATAATCGCCGGCTTAGTCGGCGGCTTGACCAACTATCTTTTAACCGGGGATCAGGAACAACCTGCAGGGAAAGCCATTCTGAAACATTCTTTTCTGGGAATGGCAACGGCGTTGACCGTGCCATTCTTTCTGAATATGATCTCCAGCAATATTCTTGAAGTTGCTCAAACAAAGCATCTTAACCTTCTCGTTTTCGGCGGCTTCTGTCTCATCTTTTCGACACTTTCATGCAGATTCCTTCAAAATGTTTATGGCAAAAAGCATCGAAAGACAGGAATGACCGATGAAGACATACAAGACACCAAAAACGATACGGGTACTGCAAAGATAACGAAAAAGGCAGAGTCAAAAGATACGCCCCTTAAAGAAGGATTATCGAGTAACGATCTGAAGATTCTTTCATTGCTCTTTATCGATGGTAACTATATCAATCGAGGTTTTGAAGACCTCCTGAAACAGAGTGACATCTCATTCGAAGGATTCAATGAATCCCTATCGTTGCTCATGGCAAAAGGTCTGGTCGGTCAAAAGTTGACTCATGGAGACAAGCTTCTTTTTTCCATGACCCCAAGAGGACAACAGATATTCGATAAAGTATCCGACAAGAGTAAATCACCCCGCCTGCAAGGCGGGGCATCGCTTCGCCCCCCCTCCTCGTAATCGTCCGTAAGTGCAATACCATAAAAGATGCCGATATACGGGTGATTACATTTATCTTGACACACTTTTTTCATAGTGATAGTTTCGCCAAATCAAATATATAACGGCATAATGTCGTTGTTAACTGAGGAGGCTAATGTGACCTTTCAGGAATTAGTTTTAGCGTTGGATAGATACTGGGCAGACCGGGGATGTATCGTTCAACAGCCATATGATATTGAAGTCGGTGCCGGCACGTTCAATCCGGCAACCTTTCTCCGATCTTTAGGACCCGAACCATGGAATGTGGCATATGTCGAACCGTCCCGGAGGCCGACTGACGGCAGGTACGGGGAAAATCCCAACAGGCTTCAGCATTATTACCAATATCAGGTTATCATGAAACCCTCTCCGCTCGATATACAGGACCTGTATATCGACTCTTTGAAGAGCTTCGGAATCGATCCTCTCGAACACGATATCAGGTTCGTCGAAGATGACTGGGAATCACCCACATTGGGAGCGTGGGGCCTGGGATGGGAAGTCTGGCTGGACGGAATGGAAATTACACAATTTACCTACTTTCAGCAGGTGGGCGGTATTGATCTCGATCCCGTCTGTGCAGAAATAACCTACGGGATAGAAAGAATCGCTATGTATCTTCAGGAAGTGGATAATGTCTACGAGCTGGAGTGGGGTCACGGTATAAAATACGGAGACGTACATCACAAAGGTGAAGTTGAATTTTCCATCTATAATTTTGAAGAGGCAGATATGAACATGCTTCGGAACCTGTTCGATATGTACGAAGCCGAGTCTGAAAAGATGGCCGAAAAAGAGCTTGTTCTTCCCACGTATGATTACTGCCTCAAGTGTTCTCATGTTTTTAACATTCTCGATGCACGGGGAGCAATAAGCGTAACGGAAAGAACCAGTTACATACAAAGAGTGAGAAATCTGGCACGACTCAGCGCGGAAGGATATATCAAACAGCGAGAAGAAATGGGATATCCCCTGATGGGGAAATGGAGCAAAAAGT
Organism: Deltaproteobacteria bacterium; assembly: GCA_016935565.1. Classification (GTDB taxonomy): domain Bacteria; phylum Desulfobacterota; class Syntrophia; order Syntrophales; family UBA6807; genus JAFGQS01. The sequence goes on along the minus strand of JAFGQS010000077.1, from coordinate 6,759 downwards.
AAAAGATTGTAAAACTCATAATCCGAAATTCGAAAAAAAATACAAAATTAAAAATTCAAATATACAAAACCTTGTTTTGTATTTTAGTCATTTATTATTCGAATTTGTTTAGGCTTTTGCAATTCGGATTTCGAATTTATTAAACTGAAGTCTTCACCTGGAGGCAAGGTTTTTTCACATTCCCCGAGTGAAGCAATAAATAGAGGAGATGTAATTCTCATGGGCAAGGAACTACTACTGGAAATTGGAACAGAAGAAATACCGGCCGCTTTTTTACCAAAGGCAATTGACGATATAAAAAGACTCATCACGAAAGAATTTTCGGAGATCAGAATCGGATATGGCGATGTCGTGGCAATGGCTACGCCCCGCCGGTTGTGTCTCTGTGTGAAAGATGTTGCAGACAGACAGGAAGACCAGCTTGTGGAAAAATTAGGTCCTGCCAAACGGGTTGCCTTCGACGAAGACGGGAACCCCACCAAAGCCGCACTCGGTTTTGCAAAGGGACAGGGAATCGATATATCTGAAGTCGAAACATTGACAACAGAAAAGGGTGAATATCTCTGCGCACGAAAAAAAATTACCGGTGAGGATACAAAGGCTCTCCTGTCAGAGTTATTGCCGAAATTTATCACATCAATACCGTTCAAAAAATCAATGCGGTGGATGAATCTGGACCTCCGTTTTGCCCGTCCCATCCACTGGATATTGGCTCTCTTCGGCGGAGAAGTTATTCCTTTCAAACTCGAGAATATCTCAAGCGGCACTGTGAGTTGCGGACACCGCTTCATGAGTCCTGATTTCTTCGAAATAAAAAACTTCGATGATTACCTGCAAAAAACAAAAGAAAACTTTGTAATGATTAACCCGGATGAACGAAGAGCAACCATTGTTGACGAGGCAAAGAAAGCCGCTCAGGACGTTTCCGGGAATATTCTTGAAGATGAAGACCTTCTGGAAGAGGTCACCTTTCTCGTTGAATACCCCTCTGTCGTCCGGGGAAGTTACGAAGAGGAATACCTGGCACTTCCCAAAGATGTTCTCACCACATCGATGATGTCCCATCAGAAATATTTCCCCATTACTGATAATGAGGGAAACCTGCTTCCGTATTTCGTAACAATCAATAACACGGTAGCACGGGATCCCCGGGTTGTTGCGGCGGGAAATGAAAAAGTCATCCGAGCACGACTGGCCGATGCCCGGTTCTTTTTCGAGGAAGATCAGAAAATCCCTCTCGAGACAAAACTGGAAGAACTGAAAGATGTTGTTTTTCACAGTCAGCTTGGAACGTCCTACGAGAAGGTCATGCAGTTCAGAGAACTTGCCGAATATATAACAGAAAAAATTGATCCGTCTCTCAAGGATAACGTTTCTCGAGCCGCCACACTCTGCAAGGCTGACCTGGAAATGCAAATGATATACGAATTTCCGGAACTTCAGGGAGTTATGGGCAAAGAATATGCCCTGATACAGGGCGAAGACCCGATTGTTGCGACAGCGATCTACGAACATTACCTTCCCACAGCAGCCGGTGGTGATCTGCCTGAAACGGACGAGGGTGCCATTATCAGTATCGCTGATAAAATGGATACTATTGTCGGATTCTTCGGCATAAACGTGATTCCTACGGGAACTGCCGATCCCTATGCGTTGAGAAGACAGGCCCTCGGTATTATCAATATTATCCTTGCTAAAAATTATCCGTTGAAACTGAATGACCTGATAGAGAAAAGTATCTCTATCCTCGGTAATAAGATGAAGAGAAAACAGGAAGAGATAAAAACCGATGTTCTGGAGTTCTTCAAGGGACGGCTTGAAAATCAATTGATATCCCAGGGACATCCCTATGATGTTGTCGACGCCGTTCTTACGGTAGACACGTCTGATCTTGTAAGGGCATTCAATAAGATAGAAGCAATGGAAAACTTCAAAACCCATGAAGATTTTGAACCATTGGCCATTGCTTTCAAGCGCGTCGGTAACATTATAAAGGACTTCAAAGATGGATCGGTTGATGATTCGCTTTTTGAAACGGATGAAGAGAAAGACCTCTATGAAACGTTTCTTTCCATAAACGAAACGGCCTGTACATATCTGGATCAGGGAAAAGATCAGGAAGCATTGATAGAAATGGCTCGATTGAGGAAACCGGTCGATAATTTCTTTGATACTGTCCTTGTCATGGCTGATGATGAAAAAATACGATTTAACAGACTTTCACTGTTAAACTATATTTCACAACTGTTTTATCGTGTCGCCGACTTTTCAAAAATTGTAACGGAAGGCTGATGACGACAATCTGAAGAGGCGTTTGAAAGAGTTCTGGCATGAGGCTATTTGAAAAGGAGTAATGGCAAATAGGAAGCAGAAATTAGGAAATCGCATATCGAAGCTTGAAAACCGTATATAGAAATCCGAAATTCGAATTACGAAATTATAAACAATAGCAAATTACCAAAATTCAAAATAACAGAAAAACATGTATTACCGTTGTCAGGAACTGTTACCTTTTTGATTTTCGAAAATTATGTCATTAAATATTAGAATTTGTTTAAAGTTTCGAACTTCGTGCTTCGAATTTTAGCTTCATTTGGCTGTATCGAACCGCCTACTCAGCCAAATCCTGGAGAAGCCTCTTATAAAATTCCGTTCTCCTGTCCTCGAAAATATCATTATACTCGTTGAGCCGTTTGTTTTCGGCTCTTGTCATATCGATATCGACAATACCAACCTCATCGGTATCAGGAGCGGCTTGGTAGAGGACTTCCGCTGTATGGCCCGTTATCTGACTTTTTCCCGTAAACGTCAGAGATTTTCCCTTTCGTGCCTCCGTGCCCGTTCTATTTGCAGTTATCGCAAAGACTCGGTTTTCGAGACATCTCGTTTTCATTGCGTCTTGGCAAAAGGGAAGCACCAGGTTTGCACTGTGACAGATGACATATGCACCTTTTAACGACAAAACACGCATTGACTCCGGGAAAATCCAATCGAAACAGATCATGACACCGAACTTATACGGCCCGATATCATAAACTTCAAAATTACCGTCACCCGGGTTGAACCAGAGTTTTTCTTCAAAAAACAGATGGATCTTTCTGTATGTTCCGAGATATCCCTGAGGAGAAACGATGACGGCCGAGTTAAAATATTTATCGCCACTCTTCTCGGCAATACCTGCCACGATATACACATCGTTGTTTTTCGCCATTCTGCACAATGCTTGTGTCGTTTTGCCTTTTGGAACTTCCTCGGACAGATCCACGACCTCTCCTTTCGCCGTAAAAACATAGCCTGTGTTGAAAAGCTCAGGCAGGACCAGAAGATCGGCATCGGTACCGTCGATCAGCATTTCCGCTCTTTCTATGTTTTTATTAACTTCACCGAAGAGAGGTTCAAACTGAACGAAGCCTGCTTTCATGGGACACCTCACGATTATGCTATCAGCTATTGAGTATTCCTACTGGTTAAGTGCTGATCGCTGACTGTTTTATGCTTTAAATACTCGTTTTTCATATGTCCTGTCAACCTGAACTTGTCACACACAAAAAAGCCACGGGTACAAAGACTGTGGCTTTTAATCAGCAGGTTGAGGGGTCTCAGGTTCCCACACTTTTCCTTTTCACCTTTTCCATTGTATGTTCTCAGACTATCATGTTTTTTTTACCGTCCTTTCACCGGTTTTTCGTTCACGTATCTTTTTCTTTGGTTTGATAATTATTTTATTCAGTTCCGACAGATTTTTAAATGATTGTTTATCCCCCGTATCAATCTCCGAATTCAGGCCATTGATTGGGCAATGAGGTATTATTCATGGATCGGCGACTTCGCAAGAACCGAGACTATCCGGGATGAGTCAAAAGGACTGGTAAAATCGTACGGGACATCACCGGCAATGATGATCCACTGGAAGTGGATTGATATATCAACCCGTATATATACCATGACCGATATAGAAGCGGCCCCGGCTGAAATAGCAGAAGCCCTCGACTTGGTTAATCATAAAGGCCTCCACGTCTGGGAGCACATATTTTTTATGCCGGGCATCTTTGTTTCTCTTCTGCTGGGAGAATTGTCGAACGCGGATCATTACCTGAAAAGGTTCGAGTCTATCCTTGATACTACCCATTTCCATGGATATGCCATTTTTCACCACTTTGCGGGACTGTATAACCTGCTTATGGGAAACACTTCGCGGGCACTGGCCCACGCCGAAACGGCGGTAAAACTGTGCGATGAGACAGGTTATCTTCTCGCCACAATTGTGTGCCGGATCCAACTGGCATACCTCTTACACGAACAGGGAAAATCTCAGGAAGCACTGAAGGAGTTGAGACACGCACATTCCAAAGCACATGAAACCAAAAGCAATATCTACATGTTCATGTGTCTGATGGTCAAAACAAAATTTGCGTTCGATCAGAGAAATAATGAAGAAGGATTTGAACTCCTGCGAGATGCCCTCTCCCTGGGACGAAAGCACCATTATCTGAATATGATCTGGTGGTGGCAGCCTGAAATGTTTACACAACTCTGCACGAAAGCACTCGAAAAAAAAATCGAAGTTGAATACGTGCAAAATATCATAAGGCACCATAAACTGAAACCGGATATCCCACCCTATCACATCGAAAGCCGGCAATGGGTTGTCAAAATATACACCCTTGACCGTTTTCAAATCGTAATTGACGGCAAGCCGCTTCATTTTACAGGAAAGGCTCAGAAAAGGCCCCTTGAACTGCTGAAAGCCATTATTGCACATGGCGGCATTAATATCGGTGTCGATAAAATCATCGACGCCCTCTGGTATGAAGCCGACGGAGATATGGCCCATAGCGCCTTTTCCACCACGTTGAATCGTCTGCGCACGTTGATGAATAACAAAGAAGTAATCCAGCTCCAGGAAGGAAAAATTACTCTCAACCAGAAGTACTGCTGGGTGGATACCCGGGCGTTTCTATATACCCTTGAAAAGGCTGATGACCTGTGGGAAAAAGGTAAAGAAAAGGAATCCGTTGATTTATATGAAAAAGGGTTATCGTTCTACAAAGGACATTTTTTGGCAGAAGACGGTGGCAAGTTCTGGATAATATTCACCCGGGAACGCTTAAAGAATGTTTTTATTGCTACAATTGTAAAACTTGGAAGGTTGCATGAACAGAAACAAGAATATGAAAAGGCGATCACATGCTATGAGAAGGGTTTAGCAATAGATTATCTTGAAGAAGTATTGTATCAACGTCTCATGGTATGCCACTACCGTCTTGGTCGCTATGCAGATGCAGCCAGGATATACCAGCGCTGCCGGGAGACCTTTGCAACGGCTCTCGGGGTTGATCCATCGTCAGCAACGGAGGAGCTTCATAAAAGGATCAAACCCCGGAGAACATAGTTACCAGTTACGTAACTGAATACCGGTGTGCAGGAGAACCGTACCATTGGTAATAAAGACGTTTCCAGTACTCCGTCACTCCGAGTAAAAAAGCCACGGGTCCAATGACCGTGGCTTTTTTTCATACGTTATTAGTTTTCACTACAGCATCTCATAAATCGCCGCCGCACCCATGCCGCCGCCGATGCACATCGCTACGATACCTCTCTTCGCCTTCCGCCGCTGCAGTTCATGAAGCAATTGAGCAGTGAGTTTGGCTCCCGTGCATCCCAGGGGATGACCGAGGGCAATGGCTCCACCATTGGGATTGACATCGCCACCCCAGTAACGTTTCTCGATACCCGCCTCCCTCAGGGAATAGATGAATTGAGAAGCAAACGCTTCATTGATTTCAAAGACATCGATATCTTTTGACTTGAGTCCCGCCATTTCAAGAACCTTCGGAACCGAATATGCCGGACCGACACCCATCTCTTCCGGTTTCACACCGGCCACGGCGTAATGGGTCAATTTCGCGATAGGTTTTAATTTCAGTTCCTTGGCCTTATCCTCGGACATGACCAGCGAGAAAGCGGCACCATCGGTCATCTGAGAAGAATTTGCCGCTGTGACAGAACCGCCCTGCTTGAACGGCGACTTCAATTTTGCCATGCCGTCCAGTGATGCCGGCCACCGCACGCCGTCGTCGATGTCAAAAACAACTTCTTCGCGAACATTGTGGCCGTGCTTGTCCTGTGTATACTTCCACGCTTTGATGGGAATAATCTCATCCTTGAATTTACCCGCTTTGATCGCTTCGAAAGCCCGCCGGTTACTCTCGAGCCCGACCTTATCCTGATCTTCCCGGGTTATATTGTAGTCGGCCGCAACATTTTCAGCAGTGATACCCATTGATACATAGGTATTCGGCAGATCACCCCAGTTGGGATGGGGCCTAAAGATCGCACCTCCCATGGGGATATGAGTCATGGTTTCACATCCGCCGGCAATAATCACATCAGACCAGCCTGCCCGTATCTTTGCCGTCGCGTCGGCGATTGCCTGGACTCCCGACGAGCAGAAACGGTTGATGGTCATTCCACATACGGTAATGGGCAGTCCGGCGCCGAGGGCCAGAACTCGGCCCAGATTCATTCCCTGTTCTCCTTCGGGAAATGAACATCCGCAAATCAAATCATTTACCTCTTCGGGCTTTACCGATGGAACCCTCTCCATCAGTCCCCTGACGACCTGAATTCCTATCTCATCTCCTCTCGTCTGGGAAAGGCCTCCCCTTCTATATCGTCCACCTGGACTTCTGACGGATTCAACGATAACAGCTTCACGCATGATTTTCCTCCTTATCTATCAAATGCCACCCCGGCCTT
>JAFGQS010000076.1 GCA_016935565.1 Deltaproteobacteria bacterium | reverse complement strand
CGATGTGATGCATAAGTTCAAGAACGGCGAATGTAATATCCTGATCGCAACGGATGTCAGTGCCCGGGGAATTGATATTCCCGATGTGAATTATGTCGTAAATTATGACTTGCCCGAAAAGCCGGAAAACTATGTCCACAGAGTGGGAAGGACCGGGCGGGGAGTCAGAAAAGGGATTGCCATTTCATTTTGCAGTGCGGACGAGAAAGAGCGTCTTGACGAGATCCAACAGTTATTGAAAAAGGAGATTGAGGTTATAAAAATCAGTAAAAGAGATTATGCCCGGGCCATTGCTCCATCCCCGGAGGACAGCGCACAGGCGTTAATCGATGAGTATGAGAACCGGCAGAAGAAAAGGACGGGGAAGGCCAAAAAAAGAAAATGACTGGCGGCCCGGCGGAACAATTGCGGTGACCGGATCAGACCCCTGGAGAAAAGACGGTTCCAGGTGAATCCGCCCTGTCGCATGGTATAAAAAAAGACACGTAAATCAGGATGTCATATGATCGAAAGCCAGCCCAACAATCCCCTTCACGGCATTACTCTTGAAATGATACTGTCACGGCTGGTAGAGCTGTATGGCTGGGATGAGTTGGGAAAGATCATCACTATCAGGTGTTTTAATCATGATCCAAGTATAACGTCCAGTTTGAAGTTTTTGAGGAAAACACCGTGGGCGCGAAAAAAAGTTGAGAATTTGTATCTGCGCCCGGAAAAGAAGAAAAAAGGAAAAAGAAGAAAACGGTCAGACCGCACTTCCTGATCCGATTAAATATTACACTATGTGGAGGAAAATAATGAAAGACTGTTCAAAAATTAAATTTTTCAGCGGCGGACTGAAAGGCGCGGAAACTGCCTTTGGAGAAAATGCAGAGAAGTGGGGAATCGGCGAAGTCACCTTTTCGTTCCCGGGACATAACCTCACTCGTGAAAAGAATGTTACGATCTTGCGTGATAAGGAATTGCAATTGGGTGATGTCAGCATGGAGATTGTTTCCAAACGCATGGGGAGACGGTATACTCATGCCGACAAAATCAGAAAAATAATCCAGGTTATTTTCCATATGGTCAACAAAGGTTTTCAGGTTATAGTGGTGGGGATAATCATGGAAGACGGAACCGTTAAAGGTGGAACGGGCTGGGCTGTTGAACTGGCAAAATTCTTTAACCGGCCGTTAAGCGTTTTCGATCAGGAAACCGCTCAGTGGTATACGTGGAAGGACAGCGCCTGGGGAAAGGACACACCCGTCATCAGTCATGATTCGTTCTGCGGCACGGGGACACGAAACCTGACCGAAGAAGGCCACCAAGCAATTAATGATCTTTTTGAGCGATCTTTCGGTTAGATTTTAACATCACGGTGCCATGGAGGAAGTGGTGACTATTGTACGGTCTCTGAAAATAGTATGGTTGGCACAACCAACGTTTCTGGTCTCTCTCGGCTACTGTGACAGGGGCGGTGAGTCCCTTTTACCGCTGATAAGGGACCGAGTGTCGTTACTTTGAGAGCACAGGAATGAAACAATGGCATCTCTATATCATCAGATGTGACGACCGGTATTTATACACCGGCATCAGCACGGATGTGCAGCGACGGGTAGCCGAACATATCTCGGGCAATCGGAAGGCGGCGAAATACACAAAGTCTTTTTCATCAATAGCTCTTGTTTACGAAGTTCTCGTCGGCGACAGGAGCATGGCGGCAAAGATCGAATACCGGATCAAAAAGTTACCGAGACGGGATAAGGAGCTTATTGTGTCGGATCGGTTTGACAGAGACGAACTCATACGGTTCATCGGTCTCTCCACCCCCTGCCTCCTACCCCCTGTTTTTCCTCCCTAACCCCGCCGCACTTCGTGCGGAAATTTCTTGACATTTTCGTCATAGAGTGTAGTATTTCAACGAATTCAAGGAGGTGTCGCGACTCTTTAAAAATAAAACATTTCACCCATAGCTTTTATAGGAGGGAGCCGTGGAGTGATTGAGAACAAGACCCCGTTTTTCGAAAAGAAAGCGGGTTTTTTTGTTTTGAGGTGGATAGCTGGATAGATTATAAGAAGCAAGATCTGACCCCGCAAGTGGCCTCATTTCGCTGAACTCAGACGCCCGAGGAAGTTTGGCGGCATCTTCTTCGAATTCTTGCTGGAATTTCTGGATTCTCGATTGGACACCATTGATTCGTGTGCTTTGACATATACAGATGGCAGGCGTTGGGATAAACGCACGAATCCCAGAGAGACGACAAGGCGAGACATTCATGAGGAGTGACTGGAGAGAATTCTTGGATCGCCCCCGGAGTATTTCGAGTACTCATTCCCTTGGGGAATGGTGATGTCGGTTAACGATCCTCACGAAGAAACCGCAGCTTGCGTGAAGATCAAATATCGAAAAGAACAAGCAGGATCTAACAAAATGCATCGACACATACTTTGACAAGGTGCGCTTCACACGAAGGAGCTTACTTATGTTTAAAAGAGTTACTGAATCCAACCAGTGCGAATTCTTTTCTAGTATTGATGATGCTAGAACCTATGCTGAGAAGGCAAAGAAGTCTATGATGAGATACAAAGCATTCCTTGCAAACCTTCGATCGCTTGATATCAAAGGCAGGTATCGTGAGATTGGAGCAGGGCCCGGTGTACTGACGGTTGAAATCGCCCGAAATTATCCTGAAGTTGAGATAACTGCTCTGGAATTACTACCGGATATGGTTACAGTTGGACGAAAACATGTTGCTGAAAATAAATTGGAAAATCGCATTACCTATGTTATCGGTGATGTCGAAGATGAAAGGTCCTATCATTCATTAGGTGAATTCGATTTGGTTTATTCTACGTACTCGCTTCATCATTGGGCGAATACCGATAAAGCAGTAGCCAATTTGTATCGAGCGGTTAAAAAAGGTGGAATGCTTTATATTTACGATCTGAGAAGAGTCTGGTGGCTTTACTGGATTCCAATTAAGAATGGTTTTTTCAATTCAATTAGAGCATCATATGTGCATAATGAGATAAAATTACTGCTTAGGGAATTGGGTATCGACAACACGGAAATAAAGAATGAATTTCCGTTCATGCATTCAATTTTTATAAAGAAATAAATCTTTCACACGCTAACAAGGCCCGTGAGAGGGTTCAAAGGGTCAACCGTTGAATTGACCCCTTTACATTGTTATTCCATTCTATGTGGAAGTGATATGAAATCTACAATCTTGTTAAAAAATGCAGTGAGAGAAGACAGTCGTGAGTTAGCGAAGTTGTCAATCATGGCAGGTGGAAATTTTTTTCCTTTTGCTTTTGGGCGAAATGCGGAGGCAATTCTCTCCAAAGGGTTTCGATCGACCAACACGTTAACGAGCTATCAGAAGGCTCAGGTTGTGTGCGTTCATGATGAAATTGCTGGTATGGTTGTTGGGTTTACCGAAGTAGAACAACACTCGGAACTGTCCGAGACAGAGAAGCTCTTGGGAAAATTGCTTGGGGTAAGAGGGCTCTGGGTGCTTGTCGTCATGTTTTTTATGCCCGATTTCTTTGGCAAAGCTCAGCCTGGTGAGTTTTATCTCTACTCTATTGCTGTTTTTCCAAAATACAGAGGGCAAGGTCTTGGAAAAATACTCTTGGAGGCTGTAGAACTCAAGGCAAAAAAGCAAGGTTTCAACACAATCTCTCTGGATGTCAATGGTGAGAATACTCGGGCGATTACGTTCTATAAGCAGGCTGGATATCGCATTGTCGATCAGGTGACTCCAAAACTATTTCGTTCAACATTGGGCGTTGTGTGCCGAATGGAAAAACAAATCTACCCTTGATCTTTCAGCCGTTAGCTGATCGCTGCGGCTGAAGAGCCCGTCATCTTTCATGTAAAATGGAAATTGGAAAATCTTTACAGGGCTCTGAAGAGGGTCAGAATCAGGATTGATATACAGGGTATTCATAAGGAGAACGCAATGGCAATAACAAAACAAGAGTATCAGTCTCGCATGGTAAATCTGCGCCGGAAGGGTGAGGAGCATGACCTTGATGCATTTCTTGTTTCAAGCAAAGACAGTATCTTCTACCTGACGGGTGTTTCATATGAACCCTTCGAGCGTCCGTTTTTTATCCTCGTTCGTCCCAATGCCCCGTGCGTGCTGCTGGTGCCCGCTCTGGAAAAAGGCCACTTACAAGCCGCGCCGAATGTTGATGCGGTATATTCCTATTGGGATTACCCGTCACCGGAGGGGCAAGGATGGCCGGAGCGTTTACTCGATCTTCTTAAGAGCGGTTCAAGCCTGGGTGTTGAGCCAAGCCTCCCCCAGGAGATAGCCTCACATCTCGGGTCATTTTCCTATCGTACCCTGCCCCTGGTAGAGGAACTGAGACTTGTAAAATCACCTGCTGAGATCAGGATGATCCGCCAGGCAGCGCACTATGCAGATCTGGCGGTGGGAAAGGTTATCCGTGCGTCGTATTATGGCGTCTCCGAACTTGAACTGTTTTCTCAGAGCAGGACGGTTCAGATTCAAATCATGAAAAATATCGGCTACGATGTGCTGACCACGAGTGTTCTTGCCGGTGCGTGGCCTGCCCCCTTGAGCGCTCAGCCTCATGGTGTTCCGACGATCAGTGACCGGCTTAAGGAAGGTCCGCACATTGCACTGTGCCTTGATCGGGTGTTCGGCTACGCTGCTGAGTGCGAACGGACTTATTTCACCGCACCGGCTACTGAAGAGGTAAGAAATGCGTTTTCAGCAATGCTGGAGGCACGCCGCAAGGCATACTCACTCATTAAATCTGGTGCCAGCTGTGCAGAAATTGATGCCGTGGCAAAGGACTTTCTGCATGATGAAGGATACGGGGACTTCCTCTTGCATCGGACCGGCCACGGTTTTGGTTTAGGAAACCACGAAGGGCCATGGCTTGCAGAAGGCAGTACGGATGTTCTTGCTTCCAATATGATTATCAGTATTGAGCCGGGCATTTATTTGCCGGACATTGGAGGAGTGCGTCACTCGGACACGATCCTTGTTACCGACGACGGGTACGAAAAGCTTACACACTATTCAACCGACCTGGAGTCCCTGACTATCCGGTCATCAAAGCCCTTTACCCGGCTTCGAGGTGCCCTCATTCGGCGAGCAGTGGGAATGAAATAGTGTGAAGAAAGCGGAGACATCACCTAAGAAAAAGGAATAACGGGAATCAAATCTCTGTTCGATTGTTATTGATGGTTCTGTCTGGTAAATCATTAAGCAAGAGGATTATTATCGTTCAGCCTTTCATAAAGACGCACATACTCGGCGATCATGGCACTTAAATCGTACTGCTTTCGTGCCTCCTTCATGATCCGCCTGATCTGCGTTTCTTTTATTTCCATGGGATACCGGTGGAACCGGACACTCTTTTCCAATCCGTATCGGAGTCCTCCGGAATCGTAATCCCTGAAGAGAAACCCGTTACCCACGTCCTGCGGTGCTCCATCTATTTTCAAACGCAGTTCTCGTATCTTGTCGTGGTAGCCTCCTGTATCGCGATTTGTTGCCGTCGCACCAAAAAGGTTTCCCACCTGATCGATCTGGCCGCATGGCTCATACAGCGATGCACCGAATACATCACTGGCAGCGGCAAAACCGAGCATCGATAATTCCTCATTGAAATGATGATAGGCAATTTTACCGCCTGATGCCCAGGCGATACGGCCCATTGTTTCCTCATGGGACCGGTCCCCGCCGACTCCGTCCGCAACAAGGGCAAACTGGACATCACTATAATCGATGACAAATTTAAGGATAATATCCTCGAGAAGATGAACACCCTTCTGCAGGGGATCAAGCCGTGACGGCCAGTAAAAGAGGATCGCTTCGGGAGTTACAGCAAGGCCCATCCTTTTCTGAAATTCCATCAGGTTTTCTCGCTTGGCAGCAATGACATCGTCATCGGGACCATACTTTCGAACGAGGTGGTTGCAGTTTTCAGGATACATTGTACGCGATGGGGCATTGATAACGGCAAGTGCCGACCCGTAGTAATATTTCTCCCTCACCTCCTGCCTGACGCTTGGTGGAATAATATCCCGATCAGTAAAGTAATCTTTCACCACTTCCTCTAGGAATCTTTGCCCGACAAAGTTAATCAGAGTAGCATTTTTAATGGCCGTTGCCTGGCAATCGATACAGCGTCGACCGCGGTCCTCGGAAAAGTAAAATAAATCGGATAATTGATTAATATCTACGCCGAATAGCATATCGAGAGGAATATGCCCGGTAAAGCTGTTGTGCACGGTATGCAGGATTGGAATACCTCTTGATTTTGTATATGCTGTGATCGCGCCGCCTGCCATCCAGTCATGGCTGTGTATAATGAGTTTCCCCTTACTTCCCGCCCTGACCAACTTGATGATACTATTGATCACTTCCTTCTGAAATTCCGCTGCATTCAACCGTGGGTCCCCGGCATATGCTCCGGACAAACCGGAAAATATGGATGAACTTACCAGATGAATCTTGTCAGCGTCTGTCTTGTATCGGATCTCACGCCACTCGGTTTCATCGAGGGAACTCTCTCTCTGAAATCGTTTCTTTAAGTTGAGCGTTGTGAGATGTACATCAATATTTCTTTCAATGAGACCCTCGCATAACGCCGAAACGACTTCACCCAAGCCCCCGCTCTTCCCGGATATATAACGAGCTAACGGCCCCATGTCTTCAGGAAGCCTCCCGGTTTCAGGTGCGATGAGCAGCACTGCCGTCCGTTCGCTTCTTTTCAATATTTTGAACCGTCTGAGAGATGATTCAAAATAATCGATTTTTCGGGTCAGAACATGGACTGCCTGTGTAATCGAACCTCCGTAGGGATTAAAATACGAGTGGACTGCATGGTCTTCTCCGGTTCTCTCGTGGAGAAAATAGACATGATCGGATGTGGTAAGTTTCCTCCACTGTATCAGGAGTTCTCCTCCCGCCTTTTTAACCTCCGTCTCCAGATTTTCGATATCCTTGAACAGTTCATACTGGGTTAACGTTCCGAGCCAGCCGAACGTATCACGGGTTGCATCAGCCCAGGACGATGTGGATAAACCGGGAATGTCCACAACGGGACATTCCGCATCTTCGAATTTATCGGCAATCTCCGTGGGATTCGCCAGAACAATATTCGGGTGAGCATCCAGGGCTTCAGGCAGTTTTCGCCAGAATTCAAAGATACCCTTGTCTTCTGATATGTGCTCCCCTATGTGTTCAAAATCATAGCCGAGCATGACCGCTTCGCCGTCAATCCTTGAAATGCTTTCAGCATAATCCTCCGGTGAGATGGGATCATGGGGAAATCGAAAGGCAATATCATCACTCAAATCCCTGTTTCTCGGTATCACGATAAGACCGTTCCCCCGTGCCCGGAATATTGCATTCGGCGAAATGTTCCGGTTTTCCCCGGCAAACATATCGGCCCTCTTCTCACAGAGTATCGATCGATAACCCATATCGTGGACCGTATCGGCTATATCGTTATTGTACATCAGTTCCGTGTTTCTGAACGATGTCGGTCTGACGCCAAAAGTTTTCCTCATTTGATCTCGATGCAGAGACACCTGATCTTGGAATTCCTGTTTTGCCGGATCGGCGAAAAGGCTCGAAAGTGAATGATAATGTGTCTCATCAAGGTATTCGACACGCATTCCATCTGCACCGACATCAAGCAGCCTTTGCAGCGCAGTTATGACATCGGGCTGGTACATCCCCGCCTGTTCTAAAAAAGTTCCCGACATACTGAGGGTAATCTTGAACGAATCATGAACAGAAATAAGCTCTTGAAACATCGACAGAGCGGGAAGATAGCATTTCGACGCAACCTTTTCAAAAATCTCCCTGTTCATCTCTTCCCAGAGAAATTTATCTCTGTGAGGATGAAGCCTGAACGGTTGATGAAGCTGGAAATACAAAGTCAATAACGGCATAGTATACTATATGGTCTCTTTCAATTATTATAGGGTTGATCATTGTTTGATACAGTCTTCTCGCCACATGCAATCATACTGATCACACTCTTCTTTTGTACCGAAACATGCTGTGTAGCCCTCCATTACCTGGATATCACGGATGATATCCTGCTTTGAACGACCGACTCGAACGTTGACTTTCCATTTTCTGGCAATTTTCCGGACTTCCTGCATCTTCATGTTTTATCCTCCTTCTATCTACGCCCAATGTACAAGGCCGAGCTCTTGATAAACAAGCAAATCGGGGTGGCTCGGTATAACCCTGATACCATAAACAAACTTTCCGGATTTAACCGCTTCGTAGTGCCCGGTGAAAACAACAGTCCCTTCTTCGCCATTGTCCGCCGTTTTTTCCATGGGTATAATAAGAAGATTTTTCAACTGATCCTGTTCATCCGACTCAAGGATAACGAGCTCTACCCGGATTTCATCCTCTATGAGCTTTCCAGGGTCGATACCGACTTCGATGTCAAACTCATCCCCTAAATCAAGACGGTCCCCCCTGAAACCTTTTGCTTTAAACCACCGGATGTGGTCTGTAGAGAACCTGGAAGCAATTTTTATTTTCCATTCAGACAGAGCCTTTGCTCTTTCAAAATTGTTCTCCTGCAGCATTTTCGATCTTCGAGCGACGGGCAGATATATCTTTTCATAGTACTCTCTGAGCATTCGGTGTGTGTTAAATTGAGGAACAAGGGTCTTTATGGATTTCTTCATCATATAAACCCATTCTTCGGGTATCCCTTCACCACTTCTCTTGCAGTATGTAGGGATGATGCTGTTCTCAAGTATTTCATAGAAACTCTGGCTGTCTACCAGATTCTGGGTTTCGGGATTCGTATATTCTTTCCGTTCTCCGATTGCCCAGCCGTTGTCTCCTTGATATGCTTCGTCCCACCAGCCGTCTAATATGCTTACATTCAATCCACCGTTTACAACAACTTTCATACCGCTCGTACCGCTTGCCTCACGTGGTCGTAAAGGATTGTTAAGCCATACATCAACTCCTCTCACAAGGTAGTGTGCCATTCCCAGATCATAGTTTTCTATGAAAAAGATCTTGTTAAAAAACCGTTCCTCAAACGAGTAGTCATAGATAGTCTTGATTAATCTTTTACCCGCTTCATCGTTGGGATGGGCTTTCCCCGAAAATATGAACTGGACAGGCAGCTCGGCGTTTTCCATAATTTGCAGAAGCCTGTCGGGATCTTCAAATATGAGTGTTGCCCTCTTATAGGCGGCAAAACGTCGCGCAAAACCGATGATCAAGGCATTCGGGTCAAGGCTTGATATTTTTCTCTGTATTAATTTCGGTGTCATCCCCCTTCTCTCACAATCACATATGAGAGCTTTCTTCAATTGATCTACCATCCTGCCTTTGAGATCTTCATGGGTCTGCCAGAGTAACTTATCCGGTATGTCATCGATGTTATCCCAATTAATCTTGTCAAAATCCTTTGAATACCAGTCAATTCCGAGGTACCGTTCATAAAGATCCTTCATTTCAGGGGCTGCCCAGGATTGCATGTTAATGCCATTGGTTATGTCCATAATCGGAATTTCGTCGTCCTCAAATCCCGACCAGACTTGTTTCCACATTTTCCGTGCTATTCGACCATGGAGTTTGCTGACAGCATTAGCGGAACAGCACAGTTTAAATGCCAGAACCGTCATAAAGAACGGTTTGCCGGCTCCCGGTTCTTCGCGCCCCAGTTCCCAGAATGTCTCCCAAGAAATTCCAAGACCTTTAACATACTCAGAAAAATAACTTCTCATCAAAGCCTCTTCAAATCGCTCATTTGCCGCCTCAACCGGACTGTGAGTGGTAAAAACCGAACTCGCTTTGGCAACTTCACGGGCTTCATAATAACTGATACCTTCTTTTTCCATCAGCTGCCGTATTCGTTCAAGAAGCAAGAATGCACTATGCCCCTCATTAAGATGATAGAGGCACGGATTAATTCCAAGGACGTTTAAAAGACGAACACCGCCGATACCGAGCATGATTTCCTGTTCGATTCGAAGCCGTTGATCTGCACCGTAAAGCCGTGACGTAATCTGCATATCCTGACTGCTGTTCTCGGGCACAAACGTATCGAGAAGGTATAACGTAACCTTACCAACTTCAACCTTCCATGCTCGCGCGAACAGCTTTCGGCCGGGTAGATCAACGTTGATTTTTATCGGCTCGCGCGTATCGGTATCACATACCCTTACAGGCATACGGGAAAAGTCGTTCTCCGGATAAAGTGCTATCTGATTTCCGTCTATATCAATGGTCTGGCTGAAATATCCATTCTTATAGAGAAGACCGACGGCCACCATCGGTACATTTAAACTGTTTGCCGATTTAAGATGGTCACCCGACAGGATGCCGAGACCCCCCGAATATATCGGCAGGCTTTGATGCAGTCCGTATTCTGTCGAGAAATAGGCAACGGGGTTTTCCTTCGTTATGGAAGGATCCTGCTCCAGTAAAAATTCATCATCAGCAAGAATATCCTTTATCAATCCGGTAGCCCGATTATAGAGACGCAGATAGGTTTCGTTTTCGGCCATCTCCAGTAGTCGTTCCGAGCGGATACGTTCCAGCAGTTCTATAGGATTATGAGATACATCCACCCATAACTGGGGGTCGAGTTGTGCGAAAAGTTCCTGTATTTCCGGATTCCATGTCCAGATGAGCTTATAGGCAATCTCCCTGAGATGTTTAATGTTTTCGGGTAACGCCGCAATGACACTGAAACCCTTGAACCGCGGTTGGAGAGAATCGGTACCGGTATAATATATTTCTCGTCGGTAGGCACTGGTATCCAGTACATGAATTCGTTCCCTCGCCTTGTTTTCCGCCTGAGCATAGGCCTGAAGATAGAAGGTATAAAATTCTTTCCAGTCGGTTTTTTCTGCAATGGCACGCGCCTGTCTTCGCTCGTCTTCCTTTTCTTCTTCAGACCATTCCAGAAGATTCCCGATATGCCTCGTAAGACAATCGACAATCTGTTCATGAGTATGTTCGCGATAATCGAGAATAATGACGCCTTTGTTATTGTTATTGAAATGATTCTTTACCCAGATACCGAATCCCGCCAGGTCGGTCGTAACCGTCGGCACGCAATGTGACGCACTCTCGAGCGGTGTATAGCCCCAGGGTTCATAATACGACGGGAACACACCGAGATCACAACCACTTAGTACATCATAATACGGCAGATTCAGCAGGCCATCATACCCGTCCAGGTACACGGGCATAAAGATAATTTTGACATGATCGTCCGCTGAGTTTAACAGATTCAGGCTGCTGCACATATTCCAGATCGGATCATATTGAGGGTCACGTAATTGATGAGTGCAGATCCTGTAAATACCCGATCGCTGCATATCGATGCCCTTCAATATCTGACGAGTCTCATTGGAAATTCCTAAATGTCCCCCGATAACGCTGAGAAAAGCCACGATTTTCTTGCCGTCTTTTGAATGCTGCAGCATGTCATTGATTTTTTTCAAAGATTCCAGAAACAGATCTATTCCTTTATTCCGAAACTCATATCTCCCTGATATCATAAATATTTTTGTATTTTCGGCATCAAGCTCTTTCCTGAGAAATTTGGATGCAAATTCAATCAGTATTCGACGATGTTCGTCAATGAATTCATCCTGTCCCTTGCAATCCGGAATGTTGTCTATATTAATGCCATTGGGAAGGACTACATCAGGTGTTCGTGATAGAAAGTGCCCGGCCTCCCGTGCCGTAATCTCACTTACGGTAGTAAAACAGTCAGTTTCCCTGGCCGATACGCTCTCCATCGAATGTTTGGCGACAATATTCATTTTTGCTGCCATTTCCTTGGGAGAAATGGCCTCTGTATCAGTGTAAATGTCGATACCGTTCCCTGCAAGCGAACGGCCGAGCATGGTAGCATGCGTCGTCAGCACCGTGGCAATTTCCGGAACATATTTTTTTATGTAGAGCAATCCGGCGCCACTCATCCATTCGTGAAACTGAGCTACCGCCGCTTCACCTTCTTTGACTATTGTTTCATATACGACCTGAATCACTTCTCCGGCAGCTGTACTGAACAGCACCGGTTCAATATAATCCCAGCCTCCTGTCATTGAGTCGACGCCGTAATCCTGCCATAGCTGGAAGAGTAACTTATCTGTCGGATATTTATTGTTATAATTTACCAGTATGACCCGGGGATTGCCGATCGTATTCCATCGACCACATCTGCACGTCAAACCTCTATTGAATATCTCCTTTTTAATCTCCTCCCAGATATCTTCGCTGTTTTCTTCGAATTCAGGATTATTACCCACATCAGGTCCTATGAGAATGTAGTTATCACCGAAATGATCAACGGCACGTTTGGCCTTCGTTTTCAGGACGGTGTTTATACCCCCGACTTTATTACAGACTTCCCAGCTCACCTCAAACAGATACTTTCCGGAATATGTTTCATTCATTTTCTTTCTCACTGACTCCTTTATATATGATACCCGGAATGCACAGCAGGCATACGACGCGGTTCATACGCCTCACTGCAGAGAAATTTTATTATACCATTATTAATTCCCGGTAAACACGAGTAATTTTCTCAGCAGCGATGTTCCAGCTTACATCCTTGAGTTCTTCTCTGCAATTTCGTACAATTTCATCTCGAAGCATATCATCTTCTATAATGTTCAATATGTTGTCTGCCATTTCATCGGTGTTCCAGAAGTCAACCCTCGGGCAGTTACGAATCACTTCGGATACTCCCGACTGATTTGATATGATCACGGGTACATCATACATGATTGCTTCAAGTGCTGTAAGCCCGAATGGTTCGGAAACACTCGGCATGACATAAAGATCACTCATGGCATAGGCTCTTTCAACATCCGAACCCCGCAGGAACCCGGTAAAAATGACATTTTCATCTATCCCCATACGTGTTACTTCTTCTTTGACCTGCCTCATCATATCTCCCGATCCTGCCATTATAAAATGAACGGCCCGATCCTTTAACAGGACTTTCCGGGCCGCTTCGAGAAAGTACTCCGGTCCTTTCTGAGAGGTCATCCGACCTAGAAAAAGCACGTATTTCTTTGCAGGATCTTTCTTGATGTGATACCGCCGACGCGATTCGGAATGTGAAACGGCATTGTGAATCACCGATATCTTTTCATGGGAAATGCCGTACTGCTGTACGATCTTCCTCTTTGTGTAGTGACTCACCGCTATCACATGATCGGCCTCGATCATACCAAACCGTTCAATGCCATAAATCCTTTCATTTATCCGCGTTGTACTCCTGTCGGTCTCCAGTGCATGGATATGCACAACCAGAGGTTTTCCCATAACATGCTTTGCCTCAATTCCCGCCGGTATTGTCATCCAATCATGTACATGAATGACATCGCAGTCTTCCCTGTTCGCAATGATCCGCGCAATCCGGGCGTATCTGAAAACTTCCGAATGGAGGTCAGGTCCGTAATGTTGCCAGGATGTTTTCCATTGTGACCTCCGATTCTTCTTCAGGGATTCAATCGTCTTCTGTAGTGTTTTCTTATACGATTCTTCGGTCATATATGGAATCAAGAAAGAATCGATCGGTTTTATACGCATACGTTCCAACAAACCGGCAGCATTATCATCGTTAATCCGAATTCTCGCCCCATCAATGAGCCGAACACGGGATTTTTTTACTCTGCCAATCATCCGGGGAACGACGAATACAACCTCAGCATCTTTTTGAATCAGTCCCTGCGTTAATCCAAAACAGGCTGTTCCCAATCCGCCGCTTATAAAGGGAGGGAATTCCCATCCGAACATGAGTATTTTCATATCAGCTGTTCAACAAAGCGTGTAATCGAATTATCTCAGCAACACTCCATGCCTGAGCAATGCATCCGCCCGGTTCGTGAGGAGGGTCTCCACTGAATACTTCGGAAATCTGTCCGATTCCCGCATCGCAAAGGTGCCTTTTCATGTTTGCAACAATATCTCTCAGTTTCTCTTTTACCGATCCCCTGTTTCCTTCGGTTTTCAACAGGGCCTCTGCATAATGCCCCAAAAGCCACGGCCAGACGGTACCTTGATGATAGGCGGAATCTCGCTCGTCCGGCGAACCGGCGTAGTTTCCCCGATACCGGGGATCGTTTGGTGATAGTGTTCGAAGCCCATAGGGTGTGAGAAGTTCTTCGGATACCTTTTCCATTATACCGTTCATTTTTTCACGATCATCTATGACACCGAACGGCAATGACACGGAGAAGATTTGATTCGGACGGACCGATTCATCTCTGACATTGTCATCGGGCATCCACGTATCGGCAAGGTATCGTTTATCGGGAATCCACAGACAAGCATCAAAGGCTTTTCTCACTTTTTCTATCACATGGTCTACATCAAACGGCATATCTCTTCCGAATTCGCGCGCCAGTTGCCGGGCAAAACAGAGAGAATTGAACCACAGTGCATTGATCTCCACCGGGCAACCATAACGTGGTGTCACGGGAACGCCCTGAACCTTCGCATCCATCCAGGTTAATTGTGTCGTGGAATCACCGACATTCAACAGTCCATTGGCATGGACAGAAACGTGATACGATGTGCCGAAAAAATAATGAGACAGTATATCAATCATCACCGACCAGAAATCCTTCATTATTAACTCCGGGTCACCGGTAACTTTCAGCAATTCCTGTACACACCAGATATACCAGAGGGATGCATCGGCAGAATTATAGGCACCCCCTTCGTCCCTTTCTGAAATGTTATTCGGGATGAGACCGTTCTTCCTCATGTCCGCGATGTTCTTGAGAATTTGAATGCCTTCGGTAACCCTGTTCGCATATAAATTGAGCCCCGGCAGGCTGATAAGTGCATCTCTTCCCCATTCATAAAACCAGTGATAGCCGGCAATAATCGAAAGCCGCTTTTTTCTGTTCCGTATGATAAAGTCCCCTGCAGCTCTATGAAGCTGAATTTTGAATTCTCCCTCGCTGTCATCGATTTTGTCGGTGGCTTTACTCCGGCTTTCTCTCCGTGCAACTTCTTTCTTCCAGAGATTGGTAATTCTTCGCCTGTCTTCCTGTAGAGATACACGAAATATTATATCGTCACCCGGGGACAGGGAACATTCGAACATGCCCGGCATAAAGAGATCTTCCTGATATGAAAATCCCCGATCTCGCTCTTTGAGATATTCGAAGTTCCCGTACCACTGCGGAGCAGGGTCAAACCGGCTCTTTCTATTCGTTTGAAAATACAAATCGGGCATTGCATCATAGGGAGAAATGACAAAGCCATTGGGAATATCAGATATATCCGGTCGAACAAATTCATTCTTTCGGACGAGAGTGTGAATATCACGAAACGCGAGAAACGGCTTTACCGTCAGCAGGAGGGCACATGGGGCACTCGTGAGAATATACCTGAGCAGCAGAGTGTTTTCACCATGGACGAGCATCAATTCTTTTTCAATGATCACGTCGTCAATCGTGAATGTGAATCGAGGATACAGACCGAGTGTAAACCTGTTGAGATAATGTCCCTCATAGGGATAATAAATCATGGGATATTTATGTAGTGACAAATGGAATTCTTTTCCCTGTAGGGTGACTGAGTCTTCACATTTCGATAACAGGACAAACCTTCCCCCCGGATGATTAATGTTTGAGACCAGGAGACCGTGGTATTTTCTCGTATGACAATGCACGATAGTGCTTGAGGCATATCCCCCGCACCCGTTTGTCTCAAGCCATTCTTTTTCCAACAGGCTGCAAAAATCGGCATGCTGGCACTCCGCAATCTGAATCATTGTGGCGTACTCTCTCCTCGAAAAACTTTCAATGGCTATCTCTCTGCCTCTGAAGAATTCATATTCTGTCTGATAATAATTCATTCCCTGGTTTGTTAAGGTCGAACAAGGACTTCTTTTATGAAATTCTATGAACGAGACCAATACTGAATGGAGAAATTCAAGCACTCAAAAGCACTCGACCGGGGAAACAGGATATTACACGACGATGTATTATCGGTTTATATACCATCAAATTTCATATATTAATATTATAAATTATAGCAAGAATGATTATGGGATCAACTGTCAGATTTATCGTGAGAGTAAATACAGACAGTTCTGATGCAGATTCTTTGAGGCCTGCCTTTATTGATAGACCCGCGTTTTCTTTAGACGTTTTGCCTGGATCTTTTTAACCCGTTTCTGTCCCTTTCATTGCTGTCTCCGAGTTTGAACTTTTTTTTTCGACACTCGTGACAGCGTCGCGGATCATTAAAACCTTTTGAAGCAAAGCGTACCTGTTCCTCAACGGAAAAAACGAATGATCCATTGCATTGAACACACTGAATTATTTTGTCTTCCATTCACCGTCTCCCACGTAATACATAATTGAGCACACGCAACATGAACATGCATATTGGGGCTATCCTTTAGCACATGCTATGATTTCCTGAAAATCGATTTTTACGTTAAATCGTCTGCAACATGATAAAGAAAAGTCGCAACAAACTTTTCAAAGTCCAACAGACCCTTTACACTCATATATTCATTGGCCGTATGCTGTCGTCCTCCCTGCCCGAGTCCCCGGAAACAACGGGCAGTCTCAGAATGCGAGAAAAGACAAAATTCGGAAAGAGCTGTTCCCCCTCCAGAGAGACTTTCCCTCCAATATACTCAATACGCGATTTTGCTATTTCAGCGGTCTCGGGAATTCCTTCGCCGGTGGCTGATACACTTTTCTGCATTAGAAAAGAACGGCATCACTCCAGTTCCAATGGAAAATTGTTTTCTATTGCTGAATGCACCCTTTGCAATTTATTCGACGTCATTATTTTGAATGTCACCCGTGGTAATCTCTTTCATAAGAATAAGCTTATTATCTCCCGGGCGGTAAAAATTCTTCACAACCGATGCTATTTCGTAGCCATGTTTTTTATAGAAAGACCGTGCCGGTTCGTAAGGTTCCGTTGAAGACGTTTCTATATAGACGTTTCCCCCTCCTTTGAGGGCTATCTCCGACTCAGCAAACGACAGGAGTTTACTACCAATACCTTGTTGCCCGCATTGTTTATCAACGGCAATCCAGTAAATATCGTAGTTTGAGGCAGTCATGGTGTTTGGACCGTAGCAGATATAACCAATAAGATTTTCTTCATCACCCAGGGCACAGTAAACTAGGTAGTCATGCTCTCTTGTTTGTGAGAGAGCATCATCGAAAACATCCATGGCTACCTGAATTTCCCTGTCGTTGAATATTTGCCTCGTTTTGAGGAGGTGAAGTATCTTACTTCTATCGTATGGAATGGGCGGCCTGATTAACATTGTGTGTTCTCTGGATCATGAAATCTATAAAGGATTGAACCATACTCTCATATGATATGCCGGCATGTTCCAAGGCTGCGGGGAATCCTGCATCCGGGCTCAGACATGGGTTAGCATTTATTTCAAGCACATAGATTTTCCCGTATTCATTAACCCGCATGTCAATTCTGCCATAGTCCCTGAGCATGAAAAAATTATAACAATCTAATGCAACACGTTCAATATCCCACAATAAGGATTGTGAAATTGAAGGGGTAAAGATTCTGGGGGTGTTGTGGTACTCGAATGAATTTTCGTCCCATTTTGCTCTATATCCCACAATAGGATACATGTTCTGTGGAAATCGTGAAAAATCAATTTCCGCAACTGGCATAACCTGTGCTTGCGGGTATCCGAATAGGGAAACATTAAATTCCTTACCACCTATATACTCTTCAATAAGTAAAGCCCCAAAGCGCTCATAAAAGTCTTTCAGGCCTGTCTTTAACTTCTTCTCATTTTCAAAGATCGACCCCTGATCGATCCCCACACTGGAATCTTCGTATCTTGGTTTTACGATCACAGGAAAGTCCAAGTAAGAAGGATTAAAATGTGCCGATCCGTTATAAATGAGGTAGTGGGCGGTCCTGATACCTCTGCCCTTGAGCAGACGCTTGGTCATAACCTTATCAGTTGTTGTCATAAGCGTCATTGAAGGAGCTCCTGTAAAAGGAATGTCAAGTAACTCAAAAACAGCGGCTGGGTGTGCAGTAAGAGCAGGATATTCGTCCACCGTTTCACATAGATTAAAGACCATATCAACGTGTTCTTTATTGAAGCACTCAATAAAGGCTGCCAGGTTCCTGGTAAGTGGAATCCTTCTCGAATCATATCCCAGTTTATTCAAGGCATACTCGATAGATTCTACCTGGGTCATGATATCTATCGATGCCTTGAAAAAGGGTGCTGTTTGAGAAGACGGCACATTATGAACGATACCAATTTTTATGTCATCCATGAGTCACCTTACATGCGGCATTAATCGAAGGATATCGTTTGAAAGTTGACAGAAGTATGGACTCGATCAACTCACGATACGTCATACCGGCTTTGGATGCAATGATGCAGAGATCCGAGTGTTCAGGATGCAATCCTGCAAGGGGATTGACTTCCAGAAAATTGGGCATACCCTTTTTGTCGACTCTAAAATCAACTCGCCCGGCATCTTTGCACCCCAATCCCCGCCACACTGCCAGTGCTAATTTCTGTGTCCTTTGAGCTGTTATGTCGTCGGCCAAACGATATTCTACCAATTCCTCACAATATTCCTTGTTTGCATAGGAATACACATCGGGGTCAGCATTATCTTTGAGAATGACCTCCATGACACCTAATGCCTTTGCTTCCTTACCGGTACCGATAATACCGACGGTAAACTCCCTGCCGGGAAGGAACATCTCCACAAGCACCGGTTGATTAAACTCGGACAACAATTTGTTGCATACTTCCGTAAGCTGACTCGTATTCATGATTTTAGAAGCGGCCGAAATCCCTTTTGAGGTTCCTTCGGCAACAGGTTTTGCAAAGAGAGGAAACGGGAAATACCCGACAAACTCCTTTTTTTCTTTTTCGATAACGAAATATTCCGGTGTTGGAATACCAAGATCTCTGACCACTCTTTTTGTCATTGCTTTATGCAGCGTGAGCGATAGAACGAACGGATCTGAAAATGTGTAAGGTATTCCATAAGCATCCAGCAGTGACGGCACAAGGGCCTCCCGGCCAAATCCATTCAATCCCTCAGCGATATTAAATACAAGATCCCACCGTTGACCATCAAGGAGACGACGCATAAGATTTTGGGAATTTCCAATACAATCCGTCTCATATCCCAAATCCCGGAGAGTGCTTTCAATAGCCTGGATCGTATCTCTTCGGTCGAATTCGGCGGTCGCTTCTTCGCTATATCCTGCCTTGATATAATCATCGCGGAGGTCGTATGTGATTCCGATTTTCATTGTATTCTCAATTTATATAGTCAGTTAATCCTTCCGTCAGAACTTGGCCTTCTGATTGGATCAAAGTAACGGTATACCTTTCCCTCATAATTCCTCATCACAAGATTGTCGCCATCACGTCCTACAACGTATTCGGGCATAATAGGAATCTTGCCACCACCCTCCGGGGCATCGATAACATACAGCGGCACTGCAAACCCCGAGGTATAGCCACGTAATTTGCCGATGATGTCCAGTCCCCTTTGAACGGATGTCCGAAAGTGCGCTGACCCTATAATTGGATCACATTGATAGAGATAATAGGGCCGCACCCGCATCTTGACCAGGCCATGAAAGAGTCGTCTCATGATCTCGACGTCATCATTAACACCCGACAGGAGTACTGTCTGACTCTGCATTGGTATTCCTGCGTCAGCCAATCGTGCACATGCAGCACTTACCTCTTCAGTCAATTCTTCCGGATGAGTAAAGTGAATGCTCACCCAGAGCGGATGGTAGCGCTTTAACATCCTTGTCAGTTTCAGCGTAACCCTTTGCGGTAAAACAACCGGTACTTTCGTTCCAATTCGTATTATTTCAACATGGGGAATCTTCCGTAACGCTGAAAGCAGCCATTCCAGTCTATTATCGGACAATGTCAGGGGATCACCGCCTGAAAGTAATACATCTCGTATTTCGGATCTTGAACTGATGTATTCAATAATACGATTCCATCTTTCCAGGGTAAACTTTTGCATATTGTGCTGACCAACCATGCGGGATCGAGTACAATATCTGCAATAGGTGGAACAATAGTCCGTTACGAGGAAAAGAACGCGATCCGGATACCGGTGAACCAATCCGGGAACAGGACTATCGTCTTCCTCCTTCAGTGGATCCTCTGATTCTCCCAATGATTTCATATATTCACTAACGTCCGGTATAACTGCACGGCGTAATGCGTGAGAAGGGTTGACTGAATCAATAAGCGCGGCATAATATGGTGTAACGGCGAAAGGCAGCAAATTACCCTTATCATGAAATGCATTGCGTTCACTGTCTGTCAGACAGATGATTCGCTCAAGTTCACGAAGATTTGTAATCCTATGGCGTATTTGCCAGTGCCAGTCATCCCACTCAGCATCCGATACTTCACTAAAAAAACGTTTCTTGAAAGTTAGAATTTGAGTTTTGACTTTATCAACAGTTTGCGCAGTATCATCATCACGTTCCGATATGGTTTCTATTTCATCGGATGAGGGTACATCAGAATGTCTCTCCCTCAGTTGTGCATGATGATACAGACTACCCAATGGTTCGATTTCTTCCGTATTCATGAACCCGCTATGCATTTATCCTTTGTCCCTCCTCGCAAAAAAAGAGGAAGGGATAATTCCCTTCCCGTATGTTATCCTCATGTCGTTTCCATTCATTCTTTTGAGGTTCATTATTCCAGAATTTTGTACGACTGCACATTGATCGACTTGACGCCATCTACTTCTTCAACAACACCGACTACTTGCACCTTTTTTCCAACATGCTCAACCAGTTCATTACCCGGATCGTTTACTTCAATATCATAGGTCTGACCATTGTCAGATTCAACTTGATAACTGTCGTTAACAGTCCCGATGATTGTTGAGGGTTTTTCACTCTCTTCCTTCGCGGAATTGTCTGCTACAGCGCTACCAATAGGCATAGCGATGAAAACCATCAGGCAAATCCCTATAATTAAATACTTTGTTATGTTCTTCATGTTTTTCTCTCCTCTTTCAAGCTCTTTTATTTATTCTTAGAAGATGGTGCACAGATCCACACCTTAGCTCCATCTCCTTTTTATTAAATAACTTATAATTTTAATTCTTTTCTCACCGCTTACAATGTCTACGTAACCATCCACTTCTACTTCTGCATTGATCAAATTAAGAAACTCACTCCCTTTACCATGATGGTCAACGGCATATTCGTCCTCATCATCTGTTAAAATCGAAACGGCGAGGATATCTCCTTCTTCATCCCATTCCACAGGGACCACAATCCCCCTGATTTCACAATTATCCACTTTTCATTTGTTCACCCCCGTTGTTATTTGAAAGAGCGATATAAACAATGATCTGTTGATTGTGGTATAGCAACGGGCATGCCAATATTATAAGTATTTGTTATTATGCTATTATTAAGAAAAAACAGACATGGCAATTTCGGAATCGCCAGTTCCTATTGTTGCTCGTGAGTGTACTGATAAGGGAAATGACTCTCTGCAGGTATTTGATATTATTTATGATAAATCGATAAAGAACTGGTG
This sequence comes from Deltaproteobacteria bacterium, assembly GCA_016935565.1. GTDB lineage: Bacteria > Desulfobacterota > Syntrophia > Syntrophales > UBA6807 > JAFGQS01. Next base: position 5,989 of record JAFGQS010000076.1, on the reverse strand, counting down.
ATTCCGATTCTAATAATACAAGAATTATGTGTTCCGGTATTTGCGGTTCGGCTCGCGAAACAGAACAGATTATTGCAACGTTTTCCATAATATAGAGTGAACTAAACAGTATTGCTTAATTATGTTCACTCATTTGAAATCTTCTTTCCTCAACCCGTATCTCTTCATCAGCTTGTGCAGTTGGCGGGTACTTATTCCGGTTGCTTTTGCAGTATCATTGATCCTACCCAGATATTTTGTCAGTAGTTCATTAAGATAGTTTTTTTCGATCTGTTCTATGCCTTTTCGTCTCGCTTCGGATAACGTCAGCGAGGCATTTATTGTTATTCCCGGCTGAATAGTCTCACCACCGAAAAGCTCGCTGGGAAAGCTGTCGGGTGTAAGGACTGTCGATGTTTCAATAATATAGGCCCTTTCTATGAGATTTTCCAGCTCCCGAATGTTTCCTGGCCATGAATATTTCTGAAATGCTTCCAAGACGCTGGGATGAATGTCGTGTATCTCTTTTGAATAGAACTTGTTCAGTTTGCTGATAAATACCTGAACGAGAAGAGGTATGTCATCAATCCTTTCAGTTAACAAGGGAATGTCTATGGGAAACACGTTGAGTCGATAATAAAGATCCTTTCTGAATTGTCCACTGTCGGACATTTCTTTCAGGTTCATATTCGAGGCGGCAATAACTCGCACATCGGCATCTATTATTTCCTCGCCTCCCACGCGGCTAAATATTCCTTCCTGTAGTATTTGGAGCAATTTGATCTGGGCAGAAGGAGTTATCGTTCCGATCTCATCAAGGAATATGGTTCCACCCCGCGCGATCTCGAATTTACCCAATTGCTTCCTCACTGCTCCGGTAAAGGCTCCCTTTTCATGTCCGAACAGTTCACTCTCGATAAGGGTGTCTGGAATTGCGCCACAATGCACACTAATAAACTGATCATTCTTCCGATTACTGTGCTTGTGAATCAACTTGGCCAACACGCTTTTGCCCGTCCCCGTCTCACCGATGAGAAGAACGGTGCTCCTGGTCGGCGCTACGGATTGTATTTTTTCAAACACCTTTTTCATCATCGTGCTCTTCGTCTGGATAATCTCCAGTGCGTCACTGTCCCAAGATTTATCTCTGAGATAATCAAGCTCAGATTGAATAATTTTTGATTTGTATATACTTTCTGTGACGTATCTCTGTTCGACCGGGTCCAGTGGATAGGTTAAATAATTACTGGCGCCGGCCTTAACTACCATTACAGCTTCCCGGATCATCTCCTGAGGTGCCATGACAATGATTTCAATATCGGGATACGCCAGCCAGAAAGACTTCAAGGCGGACTTATACCCATTGTCGCCCGATTCTCTCAATATATCCAGGTCGACGAATAAAAAATCGTGGTTTTTATTCTTTATAATCTCGATGGCAGAGATAACTGATAGTGCGTGATCCACCTTATATATTGATCTGAACGTAGCAGTAATGTCACGAAATGTCGTTTCTCTTTTCGATAAAACCAGAACTGACTTCATAGTGTTCTCCGCAAGCACATGATGATGTTATATGCTTCATAAGTTCCTGATCGATCTTGATCTTTTTGACGGCGCAGTATACATCAAATCAAAAATTATTTTAATATTTTTTATCACTTCCTTACCGAAACAACATCGGTTTACCATCCTTTAAATACGACAATATTTCTTTATCATTACAAGCAAAAAAGGGGCAGAAAGGGCCCCTCGACGCAGATATGACAACTATGCTTTCTTCACATGTCTGTATTGGTCGCACAACAGCGTAAGATAAATCGAGAGCGTAGGAATACACATACCGATAAGAATCCATTGTTTATCAAATTCTGTCCTTCGTGTTATCGGATTGATTGGCCTGGGTATAGACGGTTATATGGATCGTAGAAATTACTGTCCGTTGAGTGCCAAGGTTAGAAAGGTTTACCTCCGGTGCGGTGCTTAGATTTTTTTTCAGGCATAAATTTCATGTACCATTCGGATTCGGGATGCTTCAGTTCAACATTGATCTGCTTTCTATCTTTCCAGATATATTCAACAATATCTTCTATCACGTTTTTCTCCTCATTCTGCCAGCCGGAACCGGTAGACACGATTGTACATTTTCTTTTACCGCCCGGACACCGAATTGTCGTCAATCCTCCGCTTACTCCCATCAGTGGAGCATAGTAGTAAAATGCATAGTCATTGTTTCTAATCTCCCAAGCAAGGTACCTGGCATCTTTTTTCGACCTGATTTGAAACACTTTTTCCTTTTTCATTGAACTCTCAATTATGAATCTATAGATTCTTTCAAAGACTCACCTTTTTCATCATGCCCGGGTTCTGCAACAACTGCCTCCTGCAATTCGTCGAACGATCATTCTACTGTATGAAAAGTCGTAAATGTATCGTAACACTATCGCCGGACACTTCATACAGATGGTGTTCTTAATATGCAATCGGGACAATCTGTTATTGATAAGGCTCGACACGTTCATACTTTAACGAGAGAAGAAGAAATATTATGAAAACAGCAGCAGTGATGTTAACAGGACATGAATTCTTGAATTATCGTCGAAAACACCAAAGTATTGTTCGTTTGATAGACAGCACATTGCAAGAACAAGCCGATTTTCAGGTGACTGCTCAATGAAAGAAAGAGACTTAATCCCTCCCCTTGCTCAGCTGAGTCTCTCTTTGTATTTTAAAAGAAACTGTTATTTTGTCAACAAATAATTTTCTCATAACTTCACAAAATACTTGCTCGAAACAATTTATCTGGATCATTTTCATATCCAGCGGCTTCCTCATAAAATTACATATCATGAGTTGGAAGAGGTATGCATTCATTAATAATCGTGGTCGACCATATGCTACATTATTGTATGTATAGCTAATGTTTATTACGGGAATGTACGATTTATTGGCCTTTTATATCACCGCTTAATTCTTTATATTATTTATGTATTCGGCATGTTATAATCATATAATCAATATTGGCATTGTATTTGCTACCCACCATATTGTGTCTTTAATAATGAATTATTGTATGGAGGTGTTTATATGAGTTCCGGTGACACAGCGTGGGTCTTGGTTTGTTCTGCACTGGTGTTGATCATGACGCCGGGAGTAGCTTTTTTCTACGGAGGTTTGGCACGGAGGAAAAATATACTCTCCATTTTAATGCAATGCTTCTTTATCATGTGTCTTGTCAGTCTGCAGTGGGTTTTATTCGGATACTCTCTGTCTTTTGCCCCCGATGCCGGTTACGGTCTTATCGGAGGTCTCCAGTGGGTGGGTCTGAATAATGTGGGTCTTCTTCCCGGCCCATACTCCGACAAGATTCCTCATCTGGCTTTCATGATTTTTCAGGCCATGTTTGCCATTATTACACCGGCTCTCATAGTGGGAGCCTTCGCAGAGCGGATAAAATTTTCTGCTTTTGCCATTATGATTCTTCTCTGGACAACCCTTGTGTACGATCCGATCGCTCACTGGGTATGGGGAGGCGGATGGCTCGGCGGTATCGGTGCCCTCGATTTTGCCGGCGGCATTGTCGTTCATGTCAGTTCCGGTGTGTCTGCTCTGGTCATGGCTATCCTTATCGGAAAACGGGTAGGTTTCGGACAGGGTTTCACTCCACATAACCTGCCCTTAACCGTGCTCGGAGGCGTACTTCTCTGGTTCGGCTGGTTCGGTTTTAATGCGGGTAGCGCTTTTGAAGCAAACGGTCTTGCGGCAAATGCTTTTGTGACAACAAATACGGCAACCGCAGCAGCAGGACTTACGTGGGCACTTATCGAGTGGCAGAACAATGGCAAACCGACTGTGCTGGGTATCGTAAGCGGGGCACTCGCAGGGCTCGTCGCCATCACTCCTGCTTGCGGATTTGTCAGTCCGCTTTCATCCATTATCATTGGAATCATGGCGGGTGTGTTCTGCTACCTTGCGGTAGCTGTATTGAAACCGCGGTTAGGATATGACGATTCTCTGGATGTTTTTGGCGTCCACGGAGTTGGCGGTATGTGGGGCACGATTGCAACGGGTCTTTTCGCCAGTACTGCTGTCAACAGCGGAGGAGCCGACGGCCTTCTCTTCGGTAACTTAAAACTCTTTCTGGTTCAGGGACTCTATCTTACTGTCTGTATTGCATACGCAATAATTACGACCTGGATTATTTTTAAATTTGTCGATGCGCTGTTCTGCATGAGGGTTACAAAGCAGGATGAATTGGTGGGGCTCGATTTGTCCCAGCACCATGAAGCGGCATATACCGTTCTAGAATAGGAGGATTAATAATGAAATATATTGTTGCAATTATTCAACCCCACAAACTTGAGGAAGTCAAACAGGCCCTTGAATCCGTGGAGGTCCATTTGATGACCGTATCCAACGTCCTTGGCAGGGGAAGGCAAAAAGGTTTTACCGAGGTGTACCGCAGCGTCAAGGAAGTCGGTCTTTTGAAGAAATTAAAGCTCGAGATTGCCATCAACGAAGATTTTGTCGAACCGACGATTGATGCCATTACAAAAGGAGCATTCTCCGGCAACCCCGGTGACGGAAAGATATTTGTTCTCGATCTCCATGATGTCGTTCGAATCGGTACGGGTGAACGGGGTGGAAGAGCAATAGGGTAACTTACAAGAATAGAAGGAGTCATGTTTATGGGCGCTAAAGAATTAGCAAAATTAGCAAAAGAGAAGAGGCTGGAATTCATTGATCTGAAATTTACCGACATTCCCGGTCTATGGCAGCACATTACCATACCGATTCAAGATCTTGACGAAGGCCTCTTCATTAACGGCGTCGGTTTCGACGGATCGAGTATTCGGGGCTTTCAGCCCATCAACGAGAGTGACATGCTCATTAAGCCGGATGCCGCTACTGTATTTATTGACCCTTTCATGGCGGATCCCACATTGAGCATGATCTGTAACGTTTCGGATCCTCTTTCCCACACTCCTTATTCGCGGGATCCCCGGAATGTCGCCCGTAAGGCAGAACGATACCTGTCAGCCACGGGCATTGCCGATACAGCATTCTTTGGTCCCGAGCCTGAATTCTATGTTTTTGACGATGTCCGTTTTGACCAGACTTATAATACCGGGTATTACGCAATCGATTCGGTAGAAGGGTTCTGGAATTCGGGCAAAAAAGAAGGACCGAACCTCGGGTATAAGCCCCGGTACAAGGAAGGATATTTCCCGGTGCCGCCGACAGACAGTCTGCACAACCTCAGGGCAAAGATGTCGAAAGTCATGAGGGAACTCGGCATTGAAATTTTACTCCACCATCACGAGGTGGCAACGGCGGGGCAGTGTGAAATCGGTGTTAAAATAAACACGCTGGTTGATGCTGGGGACGTTCTTATGAAATACAAGTATGTCGTAAAGAATGTAGCCCTGGCTCACGGCAAGACTGTTACATTCATGCCTAAACCGCTTTTTATGGACAATGGATCTGGAATGCACGTCCATCAGAGTCTCTGGAGAGCGGGAAAGAACCTGTTCTTTGATCCAGAAGGATATGGTGGATTGAGCCGCCTCGGAAGACATTATGTCGGCGGGTTACTCCATCATGCGCCGTCGCTCCTGGCAATAACATCACCCACGACAAACTCATACAGGAGGCTCGTTCCCGGTTATGAAGCACCGATCAACCTCGTCTATTCAAAGAGAAACCGGAGTGCCTGCGTCCGAATTCCCATGTACTCGCAAAGCGAAAAGGCTAAGAGAATCGAGTTTCGCCCTCCGGACTGCTCCTGCAACCCCTATCTGGCACTGGCCGCTATGCTTATGGCAGGTCTGGACGGAATCGAAAACGAGATCGAACCGCCCCCTCCCATAGAAACGGATATATTCGAGCTTTCGGCGGAAGAGAGAAAAGATATGCGATCCACGCCCGGCTCATTGGAAGAGGCCTTGGATAATCTCGAAAATGATCATGATTATCTTTTGAAGGGTGATGTCTTTACTGAGGATCTTCT
>JAFGQS010000075.1 GCA_016935565.1 Deltaproteobacteria bacterium | reverse complement strand
TGCTTCCTCCCACAATGGGAACTGCGATTATTTCAGGCACGTCATAAGGGTGAATCGATTTGATTGTCTTTTCGACGTCGGCAAATAATTCTTTACTCGTCTTAATCGAACAGAGCCATTCCTCTTCGCACGCTACCTTACCTTCCCACCGATAGGTACTGACAATCGGCCCCATAATCTGGACGCAGCCGGCCAGCTTCTGTTCCACGAGGGCCGATGCGATCGCCTCGGCATATTGCCGTGTGTCTGTTGTGGTATGAATCTGAATATATTTTCCCATATCAGCCTCCCCGGTGTATTTCACGATCCCTTATCTTTCCTTTTGATACTGCACATAACGTTTTTTAGTGCTCTCAATGATTATTTCTTTAAATGGCAGGCAGCGTAATGCCCGTTTCCTTTATCCATAAGTTCCGGTTCTATCGTATCACAAATATCCATCCGATAGGGGCAGCGGGGATGAAACGAACACCCGGCAGGCGGATTGAGCGGGCTCGGTATGTCTCCCGTGAGGACAACTCTTTTTTTCTTCACACCGGGATCAGGCACCGGTATGGCGGAAAGGAGCGCTTCCGTATAGGGGTGAAGGGGAGCTTTAAACAAAGGTCCTCTCTCTGCAAGTTCGACGATCTTTCCGAGATACATGACGGCAATCCTGTCGCTCATATGCCCGATGACGCTCAAATCATGGCTGATGAATAGATAGGTCAGGTTGAAATCACGCTGAAGGTCCTTGAGCAGGTTCAATATCTGAGCCTGGATGGAAACGTCCAGTGCCGAAACCGGTTCATCGGCGATGACCAGTTCGGGATTCAGGGCAAGGGCCCGGGCTACCCCGATTCGCTGCCGCTGGCCACCGCTGAACTCGTGGGGATATCGGTGCATGTGTTCCCTTGTTAAACCAACCACTTCCATCAATCGTGCGGTTTCTTTTTCCCACTCGTTCCCCCGTGCCACATCATGAATGAGAAGCGCCTCGCCGACGATGGCGCCGGCATTTCTCCGGGGATTGAGTGATGTGTATGGGTCCTGAAATATCAACTGTACTTTTTTTCTGAATTCCTTTAAGTCGCTGCCGGCATAGTGAAGGATGTCATCCCCTTCATAGAAAATCGACCCCCCTGTCGGCTTTTCCAGTTTCATAATGAGGCGGCCAAGCGTCGTCTTTCCACACCCCGACTCGCCCACGAGCCCCAGGGTCTCTCCTTTATAAATCTTCAGGGATACACCGTCGACAGCCTTCACGACACCCCGCCGGCCGGCGAACATGCCTCCCCCGACGGGAAAATATTTCGTAAGGTTTTTAATATCAAGTAAAACGGAATCCATAATCAGTTTGCACTGTGTCAATGACACGTAATTAAAAGCAAAATCCTCATTAATCCCCCTTTATAAAAGGGGGACTTTTAGCGTCAGTACATAAACCTATCATTCACTACAAAAGGTGTCATGGAAAAGAATACAACCTCAACCCATCCTTTGCCTTTTGCCTTGTCCCTTGTACCTTTCTCAATCTATATTTCCAAAATATCCCTTATCTTCCACAAACTAAGCTGAGAGCCGACAGCTGATTGCCGACTGCTACGCGTATTGTTCAAAATCGATCGTATTCACTTCCCGGAATAGTCTTCCATCACTCTGCGCTCAATCTGTTCAGCACAGAGCCTTCATGACACTGTTTCATATAGGGCGGGCCTGGCGGTATGCAAGGAAACTACAACGTTTCTGCTGAGGTAGCGCTGGCTGCCGGCAGATAAAAGCGTTCAGCATAATCTTTGACCATGCGGTCTGCGTTGAAACGCCAACCGAGATTCTGCATCGCCTTCTTCATCCTTGCAATCCAGTTGTGCGGAATCCCATTGGTGTCTCTGTCATAATAGACTGGAATCACTTCTTTTTCTAACGTCTCATAGAGGTATTCCGCATCCCGCTGATACTGGACATTCTCGTCGTTATGCATCCCGCCATGACCGATGGCAAAACCGTTCTCACCGTCGTACGCTTCATTCCACCAACCATCGAGAACGGACAGGTTCAGTCCCCCGTTAAGAACTACCTTCTGACCGCTGGTACCGCACGCTTCCAATGGTCGTCGCGGGTTATTCAGCCATACATCCACTCCCTGCACAAGGTGGCGCCCTACATTGTAATCATAGTTTTCAACAAAAACGATTCGCTTCCTGGAGGCTGCGTTAAAACTGTACTGGGCAATCCGCTGCAGCAGTTGCTTACCCTCATGATCCTGGGGGTGAGCCTTCCCGGCAAAAATGATCTGGATCGGTCGGTGAGCATCTTCGACTAACCTGGCAAGACGCTCCGGATGAAACATAATCAGATCTCCCCGTTTATACGTTGCGAACCTCCTGGCGCAACCGATTGTGAGGACATCGGGGTCAAGAATCTGATCGATTTGTTTGATCGTTTCGCGGTCACCCCGTCGCTCTGCCTGTATCTGCAGGCGCCGACGGACAAAACGAATGAGACGCATTTTCAAGTTCTGGTGAGTCTCCCACAACTCCCCGTCATCAATTTCGGCTACTTTCTCCCAGACATCCGGGTGTACCATTCGTGTGGGCCAATCTTGTCCGAGGCGTGTCTCGAACAGTTGGAACATTTGAGGCGCCAACCATGACAATACGTGTACGCCGTTTGTTATGTGACCGATAGGAACTTCCACCTCAGGCCGCGTTGGCCAGAGCGAATGCCACATGAGACGACTGACGTCAGCATGAATTGCCGAGACGCCGTTTGCACGACGCGAGTTTTTCAAAGCAAGAACTGTCATACAGAAAGGTTCCGAACCGTCTTCAGGGTTAACGCGTCCCAGTGCCATAAACTCATCATGTGAGAGTCCTAATTTTTCCCGGATGACGCCGAGATGCTCTTCCACCAGATCCGGCGAGAATCTGTCGTGACCGGCGGCAACGGGAGTATGAGTTGTAAATACGGTGTACAGAGACACGCGTCGGCGAGCGCGGTGGAATGGAATCTGGTCATACTCGATAATCCGGCGGATCTCTTCAAGAATGGCAAAACTGCTGTGTCCTTCGTTTAGGTGCAGCACTCCAGGGGTAATGTTCAGCGCCTGCAGAATACGCGCTCCGCCGATCCCAAGAAGCAACTCCTGTCGAATCCGCAGCCTGTTATCTCCGCCGTAAAGCCTGGAAGTCAATTCGCGATCTTCCGTTGAGTTACCCTCTACATTTGCGTCAAGCAGCAATAGAGGAACACGTCCAACCTGAAGTTTCCAGACCCGGGCCTGAAGAACGCCGCTCCGGGTATCAACTTGTATAACCAAAGGCTTTCCTTTCGAATTCGTAACCATTTGCAGCGGCAACTTTTTGACGTCAAGATTGACGTAATCTTCTTCCTGCCACCCGTCTTTGTTCAGACGCTGACTGAAATAACCCTGGTTGTATAAAAGCCCGATTCCCAGCAGGGGAATCCCCAGATCAGAGGCACTTTTTAAATGGTCGCCCGCCAGGATACCAAGACCGCCGGAGTATATCGGCAGCGATTCATGGAGGCCGAACTCGGCAGAAAAATAAACTACCGGCCGGTTGCTCAGATTTCCGCAGTGTATGGCCCCCCATGTTTTATTCTTTTCAACATACTCATTCAGCCGCCGGAAAGCATAATTGATTCGGCTGTGAAGTACCAGATCAGCGGCTCGCTCCTCGATTTGTTCCGGCGTCATCCGATTCAGAAAAGCATTGGGATTATGGTCTACCTGACGCCACAGGTGCGGGTCCAGATCAGTAAAAATACCGATGACCTCCGGATGCCACGCCCACCAGAGGTTTTGAGCCAACGCTCGAAGTCGGTTATGAAGATTGTTGTCAGGATCCGTCATAAACATGCCTCCTCATGTATCGTTACATGATATACATCGCCACAGCGATCATGGGTTTTTGCCTGATTGTAAATAAGCAAACAACATGCCAAAGCACAGATAAAAGAGGTGATAAGTCATCACGATGACATCTATCACTCCTGTTGAAATTCTTCGTTTGTCATCGTCCCGGTGAAATCATATATACTTCCAGCATCGTACCCGATGACCGGATGTTTTTTCCCTGAGTTCCGGCTCTGTTTTCCTGCAAATATCCATGGTATAGGAACATCTGTCCTGGAAACTGCATCCCTGCGGCAGTTCATACAGGTTCGGCACGGTCCCGGGAATCACTTTCAGATCTCTCTTGTTATCCGATACTGTATTCACTCCGGGAATAGATTCCATAAGGCCGACCGTATAGGGATGAAGGGGATTCGAAAAAAGATCATCAACGCCGGAATATTCCACCACCTTGCCGGCATACATGACTGCCGCAAACTGGGCCGCCTCGGCGATGATACCCAGATCATGGGTAATGAGAATGACCGATGTCCCCACCTCTTCCTTCAGTGTATTGATAAGATCGAGTATCTGAGCCTGGATCGTCACGTCCAGGGCGGTGGTTGGCTCGTCTGCAAGCATTAATCGGGGGTTGCACGCCAGGGCCATGGCAATCATAACCCGCTGCCGCATTCCGCCACTCATCTGATGGGGATAATTTGTCAATCTCTCCCCTGCAGAGGGCATTCCCACCAGTTCAAGCACCTCCAGGACACGATTCATTGCATCTTTCCTTGACAGACCCAGGTGCAGCCGTATTACTTCGGCAACCTGATCCCCCACTTTCATAACAGGGTTCAGGGAGGTCATGGGCTCCTGAAATATCATGGATATGTCTTTCCCCCGGAGCAACCGCATATCATCTTCATGAAGCTGAAGGAGATCGACACTGTCAAACAGAATGCTTCCCGATACGATTCTGCCGGGCGGGGTGGGAATCAATCGCATTATTGAGAGGGCGAGTACCGTTTTGCCGCAACCGGATTCACCGACGATCCCGAGTGTAAAACCCCTGTTGATCGAAAGGTCCACGCCATCAACGGCCTTGACCGTGCCGCTTCGCGTCTCGAAATATGTTCTCAGATTGTGTATTTCAAGGATTCTGTCCATGTCCCCGCATTTTCGGCCGTTACCGGTCATACACTGGTTATTTTTTTATTTTCCATTTCCTCAGAAACGCCACCATCAGCCGTACGCCGACTCCCGATGCACCCTTGGGAATGTACGGCCTGTCTTTCGCCAGCAACGCCGGACCCGCAATATCCAGGTGGACCCATGGATAGTCGCCCACGAATTTTTGCAGGAAGAGTGCCGCCGTGATGGCACCGCCCGGTCTGCCGCCGGTATTCTTGAAATCAGCCACATCGCTCTTGATCAGTTCATTATACTCCTCCGGGAGCGGCAGTTCCCACACCCTCTCGCCGGTGGCCTCCGAGGCCTCCCGTATCCTTCCCTTCAGTTCCTCATCGGTTCCCATCATTCCCACAATAAGGTCGCCGAGCGCAATGATACAGGCACCGGTTAACGTCGCCATGTCGATCAGGACTTTCGGGTTATACTTTTCAGCGTAGGAAAATGCATCGGCAAGAATCAGTCTTCCTTCCGCGTCGGTGCTTATAACTTCAATTGTCTTACCAGACATGGATTGTAAAACGTCCCCCGGTTTGTAAGCACGCCCGCCGGGGAGGTTTTCCGTTGCCGGGATAATCCCCACAACGTTGACGGGAAGCCGCAAGTCGGCAATCGCCATCATGATACCGATGACTGCCGATCCGCCCGCCATATCGGATTTCATTTCCTCCATGCGTTCGGCCGGTTTTATGGATATTCCACCACTGTCAAAGGTAATGCCCTTGCCCACCAGGACAACCGGCTTTTCACTCTTCTTTCCGCCGTTGTATTCCATGGCAATCAATTTCGGCGGTTCGTTGCTTCCCCGGGCAACGCTGAGAAGGGCATTCATTCCGAGTCTTTTCATGAATGGCTCACCCATAACAGTCACCTTGATGTTTCTCTTCCGGGCAACCTGCCGTGCCCTGTCTGCAAGAATCGTCGGCGTCATTTCATTGGACGGTGTTGCCACGAGGTCTCTCGAATAATAAACGGCATTGGAAATGTTTTCGGCAGTTTTTGCCGCTGTTTCTATCACGTTTATTGATTCGTCATCCGTCTCCATGATAATAAACTCATCGACCGTCCTGATCTGATAACGATCAATGGTCTTAAAGCGGGTGAACTGGTAGAGCCCCAGCAATACGCCTTCAACGGCAGATTCTGCAACCGTATCGAGAGTAAGTTTTATTTTGCCAAAATCCAGCGATGAGGAAAATCCCGTAATATGTAAGTCCCTGATAGTTCGAGCCGCCTTTGAATAAGCACCCCGTAGTTTTTCCGGATCGAATTCACCTTTTTTACCTAGCCCGACGACAACGACCCGTTCCGGTTTAATCAGTCCCTTCGTGTTCACCACTGCCGTTTCGAAAAGCTTCCCTTCATATGTACCGTCTTTCAGCAACTCACCGATCAGGCCGTTGCAGTTTTTATCAAGCGTACTAGCAGCGCCGACAAGCACCTTACTGTCTTCAAAATGACCGACAACGACTGCCCGTGTACTGCTGTTTCTCAGTTCTCCCTTGTGCACTGTGATTTTCATGTTACCCTCCATGACGACCTATATACTGTGAATTACCTGATATCCTTTTGTGTATTACGGTATAGCATTACTACCGATTGAGACGTTACCATAATTATATACAACCAGAAAGTCAATTAATACTGCCTGTTCTATGAAGATAGCCGTTTTAACATGCAGATTCAAATCTTTACTTTCACTGTGATTTACAGTATGAGGGACACATACATTTTATACGATCATGGAGAATTCCTATGACAGAACTCATCCTGAAAGAATGCCCAAAGGCGTATATTCGTGAAACACACCGGTCCAAAAGTCCCGAGGAAACCCATACATTTGTCGAGGGGATGAAAGAAATCCTCGGCATGAAAGAATTTCGGGAAGCAACGGATCTCGACAGAATCGGAATACCCGTGTTTACCTGTCACAGGATACGACCGGACAACTCAATAACCGATCATACGGGAAAGGGTCTTTCCAGAACGCAGGCACAGGTTTCGTTAACCATGGAATCGGCTGAACGATATTCATCTGAGTTCAAAAATGAATATATACACGACCTGGTCAAGGGAAGTTACGCCGCATTGAAAAAGAAGCATGCTATTCTGAACCCGGAGGAACTCATTCTTCCCCAATTCAGCAGGTACAATCATAATACGGATATCCACTGGACATGGGGATATGACCTGGTTACGAATGCATCGATCCTCATACCCGCATGTTCCGTTTATCATCCGTTTCATCTGGACGACCCCCCGTTGCTGAGTACTCACACCAACGGGATTGCCGCAGGCAACGCAATGGAAGAGTCGGTATCACACGCACTGGCCGAGGTCATAGAACGGGACGCCTGGAGCATCAACCAGTTTACCGGGGAGGCGTTTGATGCCCTGTTTATCGAAGACCATCAGGACAATGGGTTCATCATCGATATTGTCGAAAAATTCGTTAATGCGGAAATCGAAATAGTTGCCAAGGATATTACCTCTGACATCGGCGTACCCGTTATAGCGGCTTTTTCAAAGGATCTGGTTTATAAAAAAATGATTCCCATTGACGGTTTTGGGGCTCATCTCGACCCGAAAGTCGCCATGGCCCGGGCACTGTTGGAACTTGCAACGACAAGAGGTCTGTTCATACAGAAATACGGGATTGAATCCTTCCGGCAAAATTACCTTGATGGTGCGGCGGCTGCAGAGTATGAAAATGATCACCGTTTCTGTGCATTTCACCAGAAGGGCCTTGCCGAACTGACATCGAAATACAGCGATGACATCTTGCAGGACATACACATCATGATGAATAAGTTGGTGGACCGGGGTTTTGACAAGATCATAGCTGTTAATCTTACCAGGCAGGACATCGGCATTCCCACGGTGCGAATGATAGTTCCCGGCATGGAAGTCTACTGTTTCGACAAAATGAGGTTAGGGAAAAGACTGTTTGACGCTCTATCGAAGAAGGAATGACCTATGCTTTCCGAAGAAGAAGTTCGAGAACGGGCCGAATATTGTTATTGTGTTTACATACAGCTGAACGCACTGCTGAAAAATGAGCTTTTAGATCCATCTCGATATATGGAATACCTTAAAAATTCTTCTCTTCAACTGGGAGATGACGAATTCATCAAGGCAACAATTCAAGAGGGGTTGCTTGCAGGACTTGAAGACGGGGGACTGGGCAGTTTAATTTCTCTTTACGAAGGCTTTGTTCATGCCTTTTGCACAGTCATAGAGATGGACGTAACAGAAATGGTTCAGGACATATCCGGCGATTTCCTGGAAAAGCTGGTTGACGAGGTCAGTATAAGAAAAAGTAAGACCCGGGAGGATTGATGAAGGGAAAATGGGAAATACTAAATGATAATGATTAGTTATTTTCTATATAAAAGAGTAGTTTGATTATTTTCCAACCAGACTGTAGGCGAATTGCTGGAAAATATCTTTGTTGAACTTGCCTGCCTTAACATCCCCGACGAGAAGTTCTAACGTTTCTCTCGGGACCATCGCACTTCTGTACGGCCTGTCATTATTTGTCAGCGCTTCGTAACAATCTATGATCCCTATAATTTGCGCAATTTCTGAAATTCTATTGTTTCCGTTCGGATACCCCGAGCCGTCTAATTTTTCATGATGTTCAAGTGCAGCTAAGCTGATATTTTTATCGGCGAACTTACAATACCTTAAAGTGTCGTAACCGACCGTCGTATGTCTTTTTATTTCTATGAATTCCTCATCCGTTAATTTTCTCGGTGCCTGAAGGACTTCCTGATTGATTTTTGTTTTTCCAACATCGTGAAGCAGCGCACTGATTCCCAGTACTTTCGTCTTCGATCTGGGCATATTTACATACAATGCAAATGCCAGTGCGAAGGCCATAACATTAATAGAATGCAGTGTTGTGCTATAATCCGTTGACGACACAGAGAGTAATTGTTTTATAATATCAGTCTCTTGAGCATAATCGCTCATCATTACGTCTATAGTACCGGAAACGCCTTCGAGACTGCCGCTTCGAGGTTCCGCCAGTGTTTCTTCAATAAGCGTTACCAGCGTCTCCTTCACTTCGGCAGGTTCCCCTGATCTGATGTTTGATGCTAATTCGAGATTGAATCCTTTCTGGGCTTCCTGTAATCCTTTGATTTTTTCCTCCGCCTTAATGTACAGGTCACCGGGAACCCTGTCTTCTTCGACACGCATTTCCTTCATTGTCACTCCGGCCGGTTTATAGAGAACGAATTTATTGTCATCTCCTTTTGAATAGAGTGCGATATCCCTATAAAATTTTAACTGGGATTTTCGTGCCGGGATCATTCCACTTTTATTCATATGTTTCAATTCCGATCAGTTATCCGCGTCTCCTGTTAAAATCGGATATATTTTATAAAAACTTGAGTATTTTAAATAAGTCGACATTGAAATATTCTCAACACGGTAAGGATTCAATCATTACAAACGGTTATCAACTGATCGTCTTCTCGAGTCCTGATGTCGGTCTTATGACCGACATCAGTGAATCATAAGTATTCAATCGAACAATCTTTTGAAATATTCCTTTTTTCAATTGATTTCTCCATGCATCAATTTTATTGTATTATGGATTATCTTTTAAATTGAAGAACGTGACCATCATGAATAGATCAGTATCAAAAAAGGAAGTTGTCAAAATACTTGAAGAAATCGGAACACTCCTCGAACTGAAAGGTGAAAACCCGTTCAAATCGAGAGCATATTATACTGCAGCACATAATATTGAATCCATTGATGAAGACCTTCAATCCCTGGTAGATGGTGGTACGTTATCCACAATAAAAGGAATCGGAAAAGCCCTGAACCAGAAAATCACGGAACTTATTACTACGGGACACCTGGCATATTATGAAGAACTGAAAGCGTCGATTCCTTCCGGCCTTATAGACATGCTCAGGATACAGGGTCTCGGACCGAAGAAAATAGGAATACTTCATGAGAAACTCAATATTGAGACCATCGGGGAGCTTGAATATGCATGTATTGAAAACAGGCTTGTCGAACTTCCGGGCTTTGGCACAAAAACACAGGATAAAATTCTCACCGGCATTGAGCATCTCAAGACATACAGCCAACGACACTTATTTGCCTACGTTATAGACGAAGCCCACTATGTTCTCGATCGAATCAAGGAACATGAACAGGTTATTTCAGCATCTCTCGCGGGCTCCATCAGACGATGTAATGAAATAATCAAAGACATCGATATTGTCGTCTCAACGAAAAGTCCAGCGAGTGTTGCTGATTTCCTTACCACCCTCCCGCCGGTGGATTCTATTATCGGAAAAGGTGACACCAAAGTAAGTGTCACCCTCGAATCGGGAATAAATGTTGATGTAAGAATGGTGACGGCAGAACAATTTCCCTCCGCTCTTCATCATTTCACCGGAAGCAAAGAACACAACATTGCCATGAGGGCACGGGCAAAAGCCATGGGTTTTAAAATTAACGAGTATGGACTCTTTGACAGTTCCGGCATCATATTGTGTAACAATGAAGACGAGATATTCAGCGCTCTCGGTCTCGCATATATCCCCCCTGAACTGAGAGAAAATCTTGGAGAGATCGAAGCTGCGGAAAAAAATGAAATCCCCCGCCTGATCAAACAGTCCGACATCAAAGGATTGTTTCACGTTCATACGAATGCAAGCGATGGGTCAAACTCCATCGAATCACTCGTGCGGGCCGCTCAAGAGATGGGTATGGACTACATAGGAATATCGGATCATAGCGAGACGGCTTTTTACGCCGGTGGTCTGTCATTTGATGAAGTTAAAAAACAGCATGCTCTTATCGATCGCATTAACAAGAGTGAAACCAAATTCCGTATACTTAAAGGGATCGAAGCGGAAATCCTGCCGGACGGTACACTGGATTATGATTATCATACCCTGCGTTCTTTTGATTTTGTCATTGCAGCTGTTCATTCCCATTTCAAAATGTCAGAAGAACAGATGACGGAACGTATTATGAAGGCTCTTGATAATCCCTTTACGACGATGCTCGCCCACCCAACAGGAAGGCTTCTTCTTGCTCGAGAGCCATACGCCGTAAACCTGTCACGAATCATTGACCACGCCGCTCAGACCGGAACGATTATAGAGCTGAATGCCAACCCGCACCGTCTCGATCTGGACTGGAGATTCTGCAACTACGCCACGAAACGGGGTGTTAAAATTGCGGTGAATCCTGATGCTCACAGCATTGAAGGTTTGAGAGATATATATTTCGGTATCAACATTGCAAGGAAAGGATGGGTTACACCATCCGACTGCATCAATTGCCTCAATCTTGGAGAAATAAAAAAACTATTTCCACTATCTTCATAAATATTCTTTTTTCCCTTGACAGGTGACACCTTATTCAATATATCTAATCCTCGGGTGGATAGGGGCAAGGCAATACGAAGAAAAACCACCGATGTCTTACAACACATACTTAGTCAAAAATGAGACGGATTTCCAAGATGCTATTAGCCTACATTGCTTTCATGAGAAACATTCTGGAATACGTCTTAACGCCGAGACTATCACGCCCCGCCGGCTTCTATCGTTTACTATAGATTTTTCTGATATATACGACCCTCACATTTCTCCTTATTGAAATGGAAGGACATATTGATAAGCAACATCAGAAGGATGAGACAGAATAATAGTAAAGTGCTGCAAAACTCCACTATTATTCATTTGAAGAATAAGAATCCATGATGACATTGTTCGTTTTCGTGGTTTCAGTTTCTTCAGTTCTCGGTGATTGTAAATATTATAGTATACCCAAACACAGATCAGTCTATAAAAAGGGATGAGCAGGCCGGCACAATACCAACTAGTGATATAAACACGGATCAGAATTAACTATATGAAGAACCGGTATATGTATGTTGGTATCTTTTGATTATAAGATGAAAGGGGGTGGAGAAATTCTTAACGTATAAGCATTTTGGGCTAAGGAGTTGAAATCTATATTAATATGTTGAAAGGAGGGAATTATGCCCAGACTTCGTGAAAAAACGAAAAGAGCGGAGATCTTATCGCTTGAGGAAGCGGTGAAAAAGTTCGTAAAAGATGACCAGGTCATTGCTTTCAGCGGCTTTACCGCTATGAACAGGAATCCTGTGGCCCTGACGTGGGAAGCGATCAGACAGGGAAGAAAAGGATTTCATATTCTGGACAGGCATGGAAGCGCATGTTCATGGTTCTTAAATGCAGTCGGCGCCATGAAGATCTATGAAACCGACTGGATGGGCTGGGGCGAAATGGCGGGGAAACTCGACATCAACTTGAACAAGCGATACCAGAGGGGCGAGGTAATCCTTGAAGATTATTCACATGGCGCCATGGCCATGAGATTTCTTGCAGGCGCAATCGGCGCACCCTTTATCCCCTATTATGCACCACTGGGATCAGATCTTTATGATCCCAAGTATGATGCCCTTGGCAAAGCAGGACTCAGGGATGGAAGCAATCCGAAAATACCCCTGAAAAAATTTGTAGCCATGGATGAGCCGTTCTGGGGTGATGGAAAGGTTAATCTGTTGCCCGCCGCACGGCCGGATATTGCCCTTATCCATGTGGCACAGTGCGGGGAGAAGGGAACGGCACGGTGGCGAGGTATCGGTACCATTGACAAGGAACTTGTCTTTGCTTGTGATAAGGTCATCATAACCTGCGAAGAGCTTGTTCCCGAAGCGGAATTAAGAAAGACACCAGAAGCCAACCAGATCCCCTATTTCACCGTTGACGCCATCGTGGAATGTCCTTACGGCGGTTACCCAAGTGCCGTACCATTCTATTATGACTATGATGCGCCATTCTTACGTGGAATGGACGCTGCATCGAGAAACGATGATGATATGAAGAGGTGGATCGATGAATGGATATACGGTCCCGCAACCTGGGGAGCGTTCATGGAAAAGGTGGGTGCTAAGAGATTGATGGAACTCAAGGCAGACAGCACCTTCGGTTACAGCACAAGGATCCTGAGGGGTCAGAAACCGGCACCGCGGGTAAGTGTACCTTTATCCGTGGCACGAAGCGGCTATTAAAGAAAGGGGGAATGAAAATGAGTAAATCTATTGAACAACTGATGGAATTAATAGACATTATTCCTGATGTACCGGCAAAAGTTGGAGAATTCATCCTTCCTGAATTGATGGCCATCGCCATTGCCCACCAGGTCCGGAATGACGATATCGTCTTTGCGGGTACGGGGCTCCCCATGGTTGGTATCATGACTGCAAATCTGACAGTCGCTCCCAACGCCCTGCTCATTTATGAAGCAGGAATCTGTGACGGGAAGACCATGCATGTTCCCATGTCTGTATGCGACCAGAGAGCTGCCAACATGAGCTCAACCCTGGGCGGATTGGTGGATACCTTCGGGTACTACCTCCAGCAGGGCTTTGTATCACTGGGATTCCTCGGTGGAGCCGCCATTGATAAGTATGGTGGAGTCAACGTCACATCTATCGGCGATTACTACGCACCGCAGCACCGGTTCACGGGCAGTGGGGGAAATTCCGATATCGGAACGATGTCCCACAGGGTAGCGTATATCATCCTCCAGGAAAAGAGAAGATTCCTTGAGAAGAACGACTATACCACAACACCCGGCTGGTATTGCACCGACTGGAAAGACGGGAAGTGGAAACCGAAGAAAGAGGTCTGGGCAGGCACCCCGTTTGCCGATTCCGGCCCCTGCGCTGTTGTTTCCAACTTTGCCACATATGCCTTCGATGATGAAGGCTTAATGTATCTGGATACGACACATCCCGGTGTCTCAGTAGAGCAGGTACAGGAAAATTGCGGTTTTGATCTGAACGTATCAAGAGTGTCCGGCGAGACCGCTCATCCGACATATCGAGAACTCTTTGTTCTGAGAGAATTCGTCGATGCGGAACTCATCTTCCTGCCGAAGAAAGTCGAGTATCCACCGGATATTCAGAAGATCATAGACGGCTAAAAAGCATACATGGAAAGAGAGGGGATATTATTATCCCCTCTTTTTTATTTTACCTGTATTTTAAAAAATAATATCTTGACTTTGGAAACAAATTTTGATGAATATCCCATAACGTAAAAGTCAAGGAGGAAATATGAATTTAGTACTTACGGATACACAAAAACTGATACAGGATACTGCAAGAAACTTTGCACAGAATGAATTGGAACCAGTGGCTGCACAGCTTGACGAAAATCCTTATAGTGAAGAAAATAAGAAGATATTTCTTGGCAATTTAAAAAAGCTTGCCGAGCTCGGCCTTATGGGTATCAATGTGAGCGCCGAATATGGCGGCTCTGAGGCAGGTGTGGTGGCATTCAGTGTGGCCATGACTGAAATAGGCAGAGCCTGCGCTTCCACCGCAGTTACCATGTCGGTAAACAATATGGTCGCCGAAGTAATCCAGTCCATCGGGAGTGAAGATCATAAGCAAAAATATTGCTCGAAGATTTGCTCAGGCGAATACTCTGCCGGTGGCTTTGCCCTGACGGAGACCTCCGCCGGTTCTGATCCGTCCGATATGCGCACTCAAGCAGTGCTTGACGGAAATGAATGGGTCGTAAATGGCAACAAAATCTTCATCACAAGCGCTGAATATGCCGGCTGTTACGTGCTGTGGGCGGTAACCGACAAGGATGCAAAAAAAGGCAGAGGCATCAGCACCTTTGTTTTAGAACAGAATGACCCGGGCTTTTCAGTGGGAAGGGCCGAACACAAGATGGGTCAAAAGGCCTCAGCAACAAACGAGCTGATATTTGATAACTGTCGTTTCCCTGAAGACCGCCTTATGGGAAAACTCAACGACGGATTCAGGGCGGCCGTGGCGGAACTGACCGGCGGCCGTATCGGTATAGGTTCCATGGCCCTTGGAATCGGACTTGCTGCCATGGACTATGCAACGAAATACGCAAAAGACAGGATCCAGTTCGGTCAGCCAATCGTTAACTTTCAGGCTATTCAGTGGATGATTGCAGAACGCTACACTGAACTGGAAGCGGCACGGCTCCTTCTCATGAACGCGGCATATCAGAAGGAAAATACCGATTTCTTTGCCAGAGAATCATCCATGGCAAAATATTTCGCAACGGAAGCTGCTGAAAGGGCATGCCGCAGCGCTGTTCAGA
>JAFGQS010000074.1 GCA_016935565.1 Deltaproteobacteria bacterium | reverse complement strand
GGATCTGGAACTTGTCATGGTAAAATTTCTTAAAAAAGAGTATAATCTTTTGATTTGCACAACAATTATCGGATCGGGTATCGATGTACCGACGGCAAACACTATCGTCGTCAATCGTGCAGATAGGTTCGGTCTTTCTCAACTCTATCAGTTAAGAGGAAGAGTCGGAAGATCGAAAGAAGACGCATATGCATATCTTCTGGTTCCTCGAGGAATGATGCTGTCCCGTGATGCTCAGAAGAGGCTCCGGATCATTCAGGAGTTTTCTGATCATGGGTCCGGTTTTAAAGTTGCAACACACGATCTGGAAATACGAGGAGGAGGAAATTTTCTTGGGGTGTCGCAATCGGGTCATGTTTCTGCGGTTGGTTTCGAACTGTATACGGAGTTGATGGAGAAGGCTGTCGCAGAATTAAAGGGAGATACGGTTGTTGATGACATACGACCTGAAATTAAATTTGGTTTATCCGCTTTTATTCCTGATAATTTCATTGAAGATGAACACAGAAGGCTTGTGACATACAAGAAAATATCGCTGGCTCGTACGGATGAAGAGTTGTCTTATATAAAAGAAGAGCTTATGGATTGTTACGGAAACACACCGACCGAGGTGGATACACTGTTTGAACTTATCAGGGTCAGAAACCAGCTCAAAGAAATAATGGTGAAGAAGATGGAGTATGATGGGAAGAACATGGTTATGGTTTTCCATCAGAACAGTCCTGTTGATCCGGAGAGGATAATCGGTCTCATCAAAAGCAGACAATATGAGGGATCAAAGCTCACACCGGATTTGAGGCTTTTTCTGCCCATGCCCGGGCTGAAGAAAAAGGACATCATCACCAAGGCGAAAGATCTGTTGAAATCGTTCGTAGATTGATTGAATTATACCTGAAGGAGCAGCAATGAAGATTTTTAAAATAGGTATCGTTATTTCTGTCTTTTCGATCATAATGGCAGTTTCATCACATGCAGAGATGGTAGACAGAATAGTGGCTATCATCAATGACGAAATTATTACCCTTTCGGAATTGAACAATAACCTTGAAACCTATATGAAACGGGTTGAACAATCTTCCGAGGTGTCCGACAGGGAGAAAGTGAAAAAACAAGTCCGGAAATTATTATTAAATAGTCTTATCGATCAGAAATTAATTACCCAGGAAGCACAGAAGCTCGGGATTGCTGCAACCGATGATGACGTCGACAAGGCAATCAAAGATATTCTCTCCAAGAAAAGAATCACCATGGAGGCTCTGGCAGAAGATATTGCCGATCAGGGAGGCACGATCGAAGATTACAGGGATGAGATAAAACAACATCTGACGAAGAGGAGTTTGATAGGGAGAGAAATAAGAAAGAAAGTAACCATAACACAGGAAGAAATCGGTAATTATTATCGAGAACATAGAAATGATTACGAAGGAAAAGAAGCGGTCAGAATCAGACAGATTCTGATTATTGTTCCCAAGGATTGTGATGTCGAAACGAAAGAAAAAAAACGAGCAGTTGCTGAAGAGACACTGAAAAGGCTGCGCAACAGTGAACCCTTCGGGCTGTTGGCTGCAGAAGTTTCTCAGGGACCGGCAGCACAGACGGGTGGTGATCTCGGGTATATAGAAAAGGGACTGATATTGCCCGAGGTAGACACGGTAGCTTTTTCACTCAAAAAAGGTGAAATTAGCGGCATTATTGAAACTTCGGTCGGTTTTCACATCATCCAGGTTGTCGATAAGAGAGGGGCCGGTATCAAACCTCCGGAATCGGTTCGAGAGGAAATAGTAGAGAAACTCGGAAGCAAGAAAGTTGAAGAAAAATTTCGGGAATGGCTTGAAGAACAAAGAAAAAAATCGCTCATCGAAATACGGCTGTGAGGGAGTTTCAAGTTTCAGGTTTAACGTTGACGGTCTCGTGAAAGTTACGATAGTGGATATGGCCCGACAAGGATTCAACATAACGATTTGTAAATATTGACGTCTTCATAAAAAGTCAAAAAATTGTCAAGCTGTCATTCCCGCGAAAGTGGGAATCCTGTAATTACAAGCAGTTTTAGATTCCCGACTTTGGCGTGAGTTCAGTCGAACCATCAGGTCGGGAATAACAAAACTACAGAACTTCACACTTTTTATGAAAACGTCAAAGCTAATAATCGATGAGATTTTATGAGAGATCTTAGACCGGAAACTCGAAATTGATGTTATGAAGTATATTAAAATCAGGGGTGCCTGTCAGCACAACCTTAACAATATCAACATTGACATACCCAGAAATGAGCTTGTCGTCATTACCGGAGTCAGCGGTTCCGGCAAGTCTTCTCTGGCATTTGATACCATATATGCCGAGGGGCAAAGACGGTATGTGGAATCCCTCTCGACGTATGCCCGTCAGTTTATCGGTCAGATGGACAAGCCCGAGGTCGAATCTATCGAGGGTTTGTCACCAGCCATTGCCATTGAACAGAGAACTGCCAGTCAGAACCCTCGTTCAACCGTCGGCACGGTCACGGAGATATATGATTATCTGCGCCTCTTGTATGCCCGAATCGGTGTCCCCCACTGTTATCAGTGCGGAAGGGAAATACGATCGCAGACGGTCGATACGATGGTTGACAGTATCCTTTCCTTTCCCTCGAATACAAAGCTGAATATTCTCGCCCCCCTGGTCAGGGGCAAGAAGGGAGAATTTCAAAAAGAACTCAAAAAATTACGGAAGGATGGTTTTGTCAGAGTTCGAATCGACGGGGATATTTTTGATTTATCAGACGACATCACATTGGATAAAAATAAACGTCATGATGTCGATGTCGTGGTAGACAGACTGATCGTAAAAGAGGGAATCCGCCAGCGCCTGAGAGATTCCGTGGAAATTGCCCTTGGTCTTTCCGAGTCTCTGCTCAAGATTCAGGTCATAGACGGTGAAGAGATTATTTTCAGCGAGGCGTACGCCTGTCCCGATTGCGGCATCAGTATCGCTGAGCTGTCTCCCCGGATGTTTTCCTTCAATAGTCCCTACGGGGCCTGCCATGAATGCGGTGGGTTGGGTACGAAAGTCTTCTTTGATGAAAATCTGGTTGTTCCCGAGCCGGGACTTTCCATCAGGGCAGGGGCTATCGCTCCCTGGGACGGGAGGAAATCGCTCCATTTTTATCAGATGCTGGAATCCCTTTCCAATCACTACGGTTTCGATGTCAATGTTCCCTTTAACCAGCTGCCTGAAAAGATCAGGCAGGTCATCTTATACGGCTCGGGTGATGAAGAAATACAGCTTTATATTGACAGGGGGGGCAGACGTTATTTTTACACGAGGCCCTTTGAAGGAGTAATGACCAGACTGCATCGACGGTACCGTGAAGCCGATTCCCATGAATTGAAATTTGATCTCTCTCGGTATATGAACGTGAGAGATTGTCCTGTATGCGATGGCGCCAGGTTGCAGAAGGAAGCCCTGTCGGTGACCATCGGAGGCAAAAATATCTATGACGTGTGCCGTCTGTCGATCGGGCACTGTATGACTTTTTTCGATTCACTGTCGCTCACTCCGCGGGAAGAATTCATTTCCGAAAGAATCCTGAAGGAAATTAAAGAGCGGCTGCGATTTCTCCTGGATGTGGGGATGGATTATCTGGATCTTGCCCGTTCGGCGGGTACCCTGTCGGGAGGTGAGGAACAGCGTATCCGGTTGGCTACCCAGATAGGATCAGGGCTTGTCGGTGTTCTGTATGTGCTTGACGAACCGACGGTAGGTCTCCATCCGCGGGATAATGTTCGTCTCATTTCAACACTCAAGCGATTGCGGGATATGGGTAATACCGTCCTCGTGGTGGAGCATGATGCTGAAATGATGACAGCGTCCGATCATGTTATCGACATGGGACCCGGTGCCGGCATACAGGGCGGAAACGTCGTTTTCCAGGGCACACCCGAGGAAATCTGTAAAAACGAGCATTCTCTTACGGGGGGGTATCTGTCGGGACGACTGTCAATTCCGGTGCCGGAAAATCGACGGAATAATCCCGGTCAATTCATTATCATGGAGGGTGCTGTTGAAAATAATCTGAAGAATATTGATATCAAAATTCCCGTCGGTCTTTTAACCTGTGTAACCGGTGTGTCCGGATCGGGGAAAAGCACCATGGTAATCGAAACCCTGTACAAGGTGCTTCGCAGGCGGCTGAATAAATACCGGGGGAAAATGGGCAAGATCAAAAGGATAAAGGATTTAGGAGGGATCGAAAGGGTGATCACGATGGATCAGCAACCCATCGGGCGTACCCCCCGGTCAAATCCGGCGACCTATACCGGTGTGTTAACCTATATCCGCGATCTTTTCAGCCAGCTTCCCGAATCAAGGCTGCGAGGATACAAGCCCGGCCGATTCAGTTTTAATGTCAAAGGTGGCAGGTGCGAGTCGTGTCAGGGGGACGGTTTAAAAAAAATAGAGATGCACTTTCTTCCCGATGTATACATCACCTGTGATGTATGCCGCGGCAAGCGGTTCAATAACGATACTTTGGAAATCCGCTATAAGGGGAAAAATATAGCGGACATCCTGGATATGACGGTCAATCAGGCCCTGTCTTTTTTCGATAATATTCCAATCATAAAGTCGAAGCTGCAGCTGCTGTCCGATGTCGGCCTGGGATACATAAGATTAGGGCAGTCTGCCACGACCCTCTCGGGGGGTGAAGCGCAACGGGTAAAACTGGCACGGGAACTGGGGAAACGATTGACGACCAATACCCTGTATATCCTCGATGAACCCACAATCGGTCTCCACTTCGCCGATATTTACAAGCTCCTCGAAGTATTGATGAGGTTGGTTGACATGAATAACACCGTCGTGGTCATCGAGCATAATCTCGATGTTATCAAATCCGCCGATCACCTTATCGATCTCGGTCCTGAGGGAGGGGAACGGGGTGGGTGCATCGTGGCTTCCGGTACTCCCGAAGAAGTCGCCGCCACGGAAGCATCTTTAACGGGCAATTTCCTGAGGGATGTACTGCACGGACGTTACATGGCAGAAAAAGAATAAATATTTTTCACCGAAAACGGCACGGTGCTCTCTTCATACAATATGGTATTCACCTCTGATGCTATGAGACAGCAGCACATAGGTCCAAATGGTACAGGTTGTTATGGAAAAAAAGCTTTTTGCGGGCAAGGAAAAGATCACGGTACGGTCATTCTTTCTGGGTGAACGCATAGATCTGCGCATTCTCGAGACCTCAAGCCGTCTGGCGGAGGCACCGCCGACCATAGAAGCCGGAGGGGAGGGATGTGCCGTTTTATTCCGGTGGGGTGCCGTCGTGTTCTTTAATGTCAGCCCCGTTGAGGAGGCCGCCTTTCTTACCCAATTGAAAACCATGATCCGTCAACCTTTTGCCGAGCCGGAATATGAAGAAGCGGAACTGTCCCTGGGGACGGACAGGAAAGAGTACATCGACCGGGACGGGTCGATCCTGCTCGGTGAGGTTACCGTGGAACATTTGCAGATCGTTGCCCAGATTCTTGCGGAGAGCGTTGTCCTTGCGTATTATGAAGAAAGTGTTGCCCGGGTCTTTGATAGTATCGAACCTTTGGCAGCGGGACTTCAGATCGCCGGAAAGAGACACCTGCCTGACAGAGAGCTGCTGCACCACATCGGAAATGTACTCTTGATCCAGCACAAGACAGTGGGAAGGGTGGAAGTGGGAGAGAAGCCTGAAATATTGTGGGAACGGCCCGACCTGGAGCGACTCTATGTCCGCCTGGAAGATGAATACGAATTGAGCGAACGCCAGGTGGCCTTGGAGAGAAAACTGGATTTGATCTCCCGCACGGCACAGACGCTGCTGGATATGTTACAGGCAAAACGGACACTCCGTGTCGAGTGGTATATCGTTATTCTGATTCTCATCGAGATTATTCTCACGCTCTATCAGATGTTTTTCAGAATATGACCCGGAAGAGGTCACGATTCGAAGAACCTGTTACGCATTCCTGAGCCAAAACCTGCCGCCTAATTGTTGAGCCAGGTCCGTGAGATCGGTGGTCGTCGTTTCATCGATCATGTCAATGTTAACGATAAGCATTCCGGTTCCCCGCATTGTTCTCGTACTGTTATCCTCACTCACATCCCAGATCAGCTCATATCCCGGTGATCCGGCAAGATTCACCAGTGACTGGGGCTGTGCATCATCGAAGATGGGATACCAGACAAGAAAGGGAAAATGTCTCGATTGCAGGTATCCGATCACGTTTTGACAGGATATCCAATCGTGTTCCGGTTCAGGATAATAGGGTGGATCGATAAAAATAATATCCGGGCGATTCGGTACCTTGTGTACTTCGGAAAACCCGTCTGCAAGACGAAAATCAATCGTTTCCTCTTCAGGTCTTTGCAGAGTGTGCTTCACAATATTGTCCCGAACCTGCGGGGAAAGATCACACAGAATAAACTCAAATGATATTTCCTGAGACCGCAAATACTCAGCCACCAGGCTCCATGAACCATGGTAGATCGAACCTGATTCCGTGCCGGTTCCCTGAATACAAAAATAGGGATGGTGCATCAGTGCTCCATGAATACAATTGATACTGCCGATTCCACTCTGCCAGCCCCCCCTTTCCTGCAGTGTATAGGAATGTCTCCCGGCGTGCGTTTCACAATAGAAAAAGGGATCGGGTGAGCGTTTCGCCCTGAGCACATTTCTGACAGCACTCAACAGGATAACATGCTTCCACACATCTCCTTTGTTCCCGGCGTTACAATAATGATCGTAGGTCACCGTTTCCCTCTTACATCCAGTCTGCATTTCATGATGATTAGATGATTATTAAAAGGTTTTATTAATGGCAAGATCCAGTTTTTCTTTCCTGTGTCCGTGGACATTGGTCCACAGCGATGAGACACCGTCTATGTATTCATTTCCATAAATATCCTTTAAAATACACCCGTACCCCTCTTCAACGATAAGGGGTGTTTCCTTGGCATAGTCCTGCATCTGGGTGAAGGGGTGCCAGATATATCGTGTATCATCCCTTTCCAGGTTTTTGTTCCGTTCCTCGATAGTTTCCATCTTCAAAATGGGAATACCTCCTTGATCATATCCATGTCCATTCGGATATCTCTTCCCTGCGTGGTCAGATAATTGCCTATCATCAATCCGTTTGCTCCGGCCGTGAAGATCCATGATTGGTAGTCTCGCAACGTAACTTCCCTGCCGCCACAGATAAGAATATCCTTTTGAGGATTTATAAATCTGAAAAGAGCAATACATCTCAATGCGTCCATAGGATTCATCAGAGGTCTGTTTTGCATTCTGGTGCCCGGTATCGGATTGAGGAAATTGATCGGGATTCCGTCAACATCCAGTTCTTTCAGGGTAAACGCCAATTCCACCCGCTGCTCCCATGTCTCTCCCAAACCAAGAATACCGCCACAGCAGACCTTGAGTCCCGCAGATTTCGCAAATTCGACGGTCTGTATGTCTTCTTCATAGTCGTGAGTTGTGCAGACATTATCAAAATAGCTTCGTGCGGTTTCCAGATTATGATGATAGACGGTAATTCCCCCTTCCTTGAGCTTCTGTGCCATGGGTTCGGTCAGAACTCCCAGTGATGCGCAGACGGTCAGATCGGTTTTCTTCGTAATATTCGACGCAGCTGATGATATTGTATGAATCTCTTTATCCGACAGCATATAACCGCTGGTTACCATTGAGAATCTTCCGGCGCCCTCATCATACATGCTGACTGCATTATTGATGATTTCATCTTCACCCAGCATGGGGTAGATATTCACATTGGTTTCATGATGGGCCGACTGAGCACAAAAGGCACAGTCTTCCGAACATAAACCTGATTTGGCATTGATAATGGAACACGTAACAAGTTCGTCTCTCCTGTACCTGTTTCTGATCTTGTTGGCGCACATGATTAAATCAATAACGTCGTTTCCCGCGAGAGTAGATAGCTCACAAGCATCTTCATAGGAAATTGATATCGACGCATCTTCCAAAATTTCTCCCGTTATGGTGAGTATCCTTTTATTAAACATGGGGTTCCTTCTTTCATTTGAAATATGAGAATTGAGATGAATGGTTGCGGGTAATACCAAAGGTCAGCCTGAATGTCAACCGCTAATAATTATTTGGTTGACAATTGTGATTTCAGTATCACGGAGAAGTTTAGGGTAACGTAGTGTTTTCTAGTATTGTTTTTTCAAAATAAGTTATTACCTTTCGATATGGAAAAGAGAAGGATGTATTTAATCGCTTAGGGGTTAATTCCCCGCCGCTTGCGGTGATCAAAAAGATTAACTTCCCAAATATACCCCGCTGCTTGCGGCGGGGTAGTTTATTGTGTTTAAACAAATGAACCTACTGTTTAGTGGGTAAAATGGTCAACTTTTGGTCTTTTATCCGTTTTTGCGTTGAAGGAACCCTATATCGCGATCATTGATTAAAGATATCGTTGTGATAATCTAATGTTATTATCACTTTCCCAAGGTTATGATAGTGCGATAGCAGATTGAAAAAACGAAGCTCAGAAATTTTAAGGTATTCGTTTTCTGCCAGAAAATTTTTTCTTTCCTCTTCATTTGAGTAGATATGGCAACTGTAAAAAATCTGTTGCTTCTGAACTTGACAAGTCAAAAATTATGTTTATTTTAATAAACGAAAAGATAATATATCAATAATATCATCATATTGACTGTCAGATATGCCCAAATCTCACAAATTCCGTAAAGCAGGAGGTAGGAGATATGCCGTTGGCAGCAGAAAAAATAAACGAGATAACAAGTACCAGGGGCACACTTGACGTTCAACAGAATCTCACCCCGGACCAGCGTTGCAGAGCGCACAGTCTTTTTATGATTTACGGTAACTATGCAAAGGGATTCAATCCAGAGGAGTGGATTCTGCCGGTAGGTGTGCCGTCAGACAGGCGATGCAGGGCACACAGTCTCTACCTTGCTTATAGGGACTACTCAAAAGGATTCAGACTCGAGGAATGGATGTGACAAGCTGCTGACAAATCATAAAGTATTACACCGCTTAGACATTTCTTCAGACAACGAAAGAAAACATTTTATTTAATGCGACAGTTCATCCGATGATTGAAAACATGCACGGAGAAAGTCAGCAGTTTTCTCTTGCAATGCAATTGAACATTCGATGGAAGGGTAGTCGGAAGGTTGTCACAGGAATGCAGCGAAGGACACTACGAGTCAACAGAAGGTTTTTGACATCACGATATGTTGATGGCAAACCAAGCAAAAAAGGCAACAAGAGACTATATGGTTGTCTTGAATAACAGAGGTTGAGAAAAGGAGGTACAGCATATGTTGATACCAGGATTTAGAGAATTTGACTGGATGCAGGATGTTAGGCTCGAGCTCGACCGCATGCAGCGGGAGGTGGGGCGTCTCTTCTCGGGTACCAGCATTCCCTACTCCCAAAGGTTTCCAGCGATCAATGTCTGGTCGAAAGAGGACAACGTGCTGGTGACTGTGGAGGTACCCGGTGTTGATCCGAAGAAGATCGACATTTCCGTTGAAGGCGATGTTATGACGCTGAGCGGCTCGAGAGTTCATGAGGAACTTGGAGAAGGAGAGATCTACCACCGGCAGGAGCGTCCCCACGGATCGTTCAGAAAAAGTGTGAGGCTGCCCTTCAGGGCCGATGGAAACAAGGTGGAAGCTTCGTATCAAAATGGAATCCTTACGATAAAACTTCCCCGTGTCGAAAGTGACAAACCGAGGAAGATTGCCATCAAGAGTGAATAAGAGAGGAGGTGATTAGCATGGCAGACACAGGAAAAGACCTTGAGGTTCGCAAAGAACAGAGCCCGTTACAGGCAGAAAGTACCCGCGCTCGACAGGTATTTATACCGCGAACCGATATTATTGAAAAATCCGATTCGATCGTGCTGGTTGCCGACATGCCCGGTGTTGATGAACGGAACATAGACATTATCCTCGAAAAGGGCGTGTTGACGATCTATGGCGCTGTCGATGCTGCATACCACCAGGATTACCGTGTTGCCTACGCCGAGTATGGTATCGGCGATTACCGGCGATCATTCAGGGTCACCGATGAAATCGATCAGGACAAGATCGAGGCAACCGTCAAAAACGGCGTGTTGCGGCTGATACTTCCCAAGGCCGAACAGGAAAAACCGAAAAAAATAACCGTAAAAACCGGGTAAAAGGAGGTAAACATTATGCCACTGAGAGATTTAATACCAATTCGCAGAGGGAGACGCGATGTTCCTGCACGGCGTGAAGAGGAACATCCGTTTTTCGCCATGCAGCGGCAGATGAACGAAATGTTTGACTCATTCTTCCGCGACTTCGCGGTAGAACCCTTCGGTGAGTGGCGAGACCAGTTTGCTCCCCATATCGATGTGAAAGAGGACGATAAGGAAATCACCGTCACGGCAGAACTTCCGGGAATGGACGACAAGGACATCGAGGTACTCCTTGAACGGAATGCACTGACCCTGAAAGGCGAGAAGAAGGAAGAGAAGGAAGAAAAGGAACAGAACTACTGGCACACGGAGCGACGTTATGGGTCATTTCAACGCGTCATTCCACTTCCTGAGGGCGTCGACACGGACAAGGCAACGGCGTCATTCAAGAAGGGTGTCCTTCACATTGCCGTTCCCAAGACCGAACAGGTAAAAACTGCCGTTAAGAAGATTGCAATAAAAGCAGAATAACAAGTGAAGCACGACTGTCGCCCATCGCATGTTCACAGGAGCGATGGGCGGCTCTCCTGTCCGTATCATAGAGGGGCACTATTTTCTTTACGGTGAAACCTGTCAAGAATGTTCAAAGTAGGAGGGTATACACAATGAAAAACGGAAAAAACAGTATACCAACACTGATTGGTGTGAAGGCAATCTATACCAATGGCGAACTTCTTTACCCTGATCCAAAGGCTATTATAAATGATTTACCGGACGATCATGATTTTAAAAAGCTGAAATGTGAAAACAACTCTGCGAGAAATTATCATGATGCTTATACGGGGGTGTATCATGACTCGTGATAAGCGGTTCCGAATAAGATCAAAAAAAGATGCTGAGCATCTTGCCGACGAGATCAGGCACGGCAAAGATTTATACTACTTCCTGCCCCTGATGGGTATCAACGGAGGAACAATAGCAATCCAGTGGAATCATGATGCGAGAAGATACACGGTATCGGAAAGTTGTCCGGGATGGCTGAGCCAAGAAGATGCCTCACCATGTGACATTATAGAATATATATGGAAAGATCGGAAGGTAATAAATGCTCATTTTCATAATCTCGAATATATAATGGACAACAATGGTTAAAACAGATTATCGAGTAAAGCCTTTCTTAAGCTTTGAGGACAAGAAATTAAACCTTGCGATTGTTAGTAAAAAAATCGAATGATAACTTCATCCTGTCGTGAACGCCATCGCTATGAGGAATTTTGATGACAGTCGCAATATTCATGCCTTTTTTTGATTAGATTGAGGGGCTATAAATCCTTGTATAGGGCGTTTTCCGAAATATAATGTCGCACTGAATCGGGAACGAGGTACAGGATGGATTGCCCGTTCTTTGTCCTGTTCCGTATGTCGGTCGATGATATTTCGAGAAAAGTCAACCGTTTGAAATAGATAGCTCCCCCGGTAGGCCCTGTAAATGCTCCTGCATCCGTGTCAAAGTGAAATTGTGCGGCGGCATATTCCGGGAGGATATCTGAAAACTTCCTCACTTCATATCCCGGTCTGGTCACGACGATGAAATTACAGAGCAACAGCAACTGTTCCCATTCCTTCCACCTATGGATATCCTGAAACGCATCCTGTCCCATGATGAAGTAAAGCTCCAGGCCTTCCGGTGAAGCGGTGAGAAAATGTTTTACCGTATCAATTGAATAGGATTTCCCCCCCCGCAGGTTTTCAATGTCGGAAACGGAGAACGGCGGGTTTGCCTCAACGGCGAGTTTTACCATCTGTTCACGGTGGTGGAACGGGGTAACCTTCTTATCTGTCTTGAGTGGCTGTTGGGCGGCAGGGATAAAAATGATCCTATCCAGATCAAAGATTTCACGGACCTCGACGGCACATCGAAGATGACCCATGTGAATGGGGTCGAATGTCCCGCCGAATAATCCCCATTTCATGTTCTTATCTGTCCGTTTCCGTAAATGATAAACTTTGTCGTTGTCAGTTCTTCAAGACCCATCGGTCCGAACGCATGGAGCTTGGTCGTACTGATTCCTATCTCCGCACCCAGACCAAGCTGAAATCCGTCACTGAACCGTGTCGATGCATTCACCAGGACCGTTGAAGAATTAACCTCGTTCAGGAAGCGCTGTGAATTATCATAATCGCGGGTGATAATCGATTCGGTATGGAGCGAACCATATTTTTCAATATGAGCGATGGCCTCATCCAGATCATTCACCACTCGAATCGCCAGGATAAGATCAAGATATTCTTCATACCAGTCTTCTTCGGTTGCCGCTTCGATGTCGGCCAGAATGGCTCGGGTTGCCTCACACCCTTTCAGGGTAACACCGGCTTCTCTCAGTCTTTTCGCCACCATCGGGAGAAAGGTTTGAGCAACGTCCTTGTGAACCAGAAGCGTTTCCATGGCATTGCAGACACCCGGTCTTTGAACCTTTGCGTTCATGCTGAGGGTAACGGCCATGTCGAGATCGGCACCGGCATCGACAAAGATGTGGCAGACCCCTTTGTAGTGCTTGATGACCGGTATCTTCGATTGATTTACAACGGCCCTGATCAGATCTTCTCCGCCCCGGGGAATAATGATGTCTATATATTCATCAAGTTTCAGCATCTCATTGATCGCTTCCCTGTCGGTTGTGGGAATAACCTGAATGGTATTCTCAGGGATACCGACCCTATTCAGGACACCTTTTAAAAGTTTGCCGATGGCGAGGTTGGAGTTGATCGCCTCGGATCCTCCTCTGAGGATGACGGCATTTCCCGATTTGAGGCAGAGTGCCGCAGCATCGGCCGTCACATTGGGGCGGGATTCGTAGATAATCCCGATAACTCCCAGCGGGATTCTCATCCTGCCCACGAGGAGACCATTGGGTCGCCGCCACATGGATGTAACCGTTCCGACGGGATCTGGCAGGGCTGCAACTTCTCTGAGACCGTCTGCCATGCCCTGTATCGTCGGATCGTCAAGGGTAAGCCTGTCTAACATGGCAGATGAGAGCCCTTTTTTCCGTGCGTATGCCAGATCCTTTGCGTTTTCGCTGATGACATAGTCTGTGTTTGCGATTAATTCGTCTGCCATTTCCAGCAGGGCCTTGTTCTTTACCTCAGAAGAAATATGCGCCAATATATTTGCTGCCCTTCTTGTTTCCCTGGCAATTTCAACCACCTGTTCCTTAATACTCATGAATCCTTCCCCTTTGAAAAAGATGTATTGTCCGTTATTAAAAAATATAGTTGATTTTTCTTCTTTACTTTGTCAGTAATACAGCCGCCCAATCTTTGACAGGAAACGAGCTGTCAAAAGCAGTCGGACCGTTTGTTGTCTTGCACCTGTTTTTTAAAAGAATACAAAAGAGTTACCATCTGATCCATACCTTATAGTCGGTAAAAGAAGCTGTGTCAAGATCCGAGAGTGTTTTATAAGTTCTTTTAACTGAATGATTAAAAGTGTTACAGTGAGTGAGCATATGTCGGGGGAGTATGATCGATATTTCAGTTAAGGCAGGAAAAAATATCTGCGAGATGATTAAGGATGGTGGATTTGCTATGGACCATGTGACCACTTATGTGGGCCCCGGTGTGGGACCGCGATGGTTGCTGGCAACCGG
Source organism: Deltaproteobacteria bacterium (assembly GCA_016935565.1). Lineage (GTDB taxonomy): Bacteria > Desulfobacterota > Syntrophia > Syntrophales > UBA6807 > JAFGQS01. Next base: position 7,282 of record JAFGQS010000074.1, on the reverse strand, counting down.
TTTCGACCTGACTCTTCTTAGCAATGGCCTTCTCGGCAGATCACGTCCGGTGGTTCTCGCCGGTTCCTCGGCGGGTGCCCTGCGATTTGCAGCCTGGCTCCAGCCGGAAGCTGTTGAAAGCTACCGCCATCTCATGGAAGCGTACATTATGACGTCCTACACCAGGGATCATACACCCGAAACGATTCTTGAATCCATTCAAAACATCGTGAATGCTTACATTGAAAATGATGCGATTCCCTTTGCCCTGGCAAACAAAAACTATCGCCTTGCCGTGACAACGGCACGGGCCAGGAATTTCGCGGCGTCTGAGATGACAGTGATACAGCAACTGGCTCTCGCATCCAGTTTCATTTTCAATGCCGTAAAGAGCTCATGGCTCTCCTGGTTTTTTGAGAGGGTCGTTTTCTACAATGGTCCACTTCCGCCCCGGTTCTGTCTCAGAGACGGTTTCAGGGGGATGGCTATTCAAATGAATGACGCAAATTTCAAACATGCCCTTTTGGCTTCGTCGGCAATTCCGTTGATTGTTGCCGGTGTAAAAAATATTTACGGTGCCCCGAATGGTGTTTATCGGGATGGCGGCGTTATGGATTACCATCTGAACCAGCACTATGCTGAGACAAAGGATGATGTTATCCTCCTCTTTAACCATCAGGAACGAGTGATTCCGGGGTGGCTCGATAAAAGATTGAAGTATCGGGAAATAGAACATGAGATTCTCGAAAATGTCCTGATGATCTACCCGAATGAAGGATTTCTTCAGAAATTACCCGGTGGAAAAATACCGGATCGTGAAGATTTTAAATTATTTATCAATGATCCATCCGAGAGGATAAAATACTGGTGGGAGGCGGTTGAGTTATCGGCATCGCTTGGTGAACAATTCATGGAACTCGTGGAGAGTAAAAAAATACATTCCGTCGTCGAAGAGATGTAACATGTCAGCGGGATACCTCAGACGTTTCAGTGAAGGGGTATTAGACAAACAGGCAAAGATCCTGGCCGGTATAACAAAAAAGTGTGCTCTGTGTCCCCGGGAATGCGGCATCGATCGAACCCGGGGGGAACGAGGGTTTTGTCGCCTTACCGATAAGATTATCATGAGCCACGCTCTTCCCCATTATGGTGAGGAACCCCCTGTCTCGGGAAAGTGCGGCGCCGGGACAATCTTTTTTTCATCGTGTAATCTCAGGTGCATCTACTGTCAGAATTACCGGATCAGTCACGGAATGATGGGAAGATCGGTTGACCCGTCCGAACTTTCTCGGGCCATGCTGGAGTTACAGGAGAACGGGTGCCATAATATCGAGCTTGTGTCTCCGACCCCCCATATACATTGCGTTCTGGAAGCACTGTCGCTCGCCTGTGCGGATGGGTTGCACATCCCCCTCGTGTATAATTGCAGCGGATACGACAACCCTGATATCATCGAAATGCTTGACGGGATCGTCGATATCTATTTGCCCGACTTCAAATACGGCACTGATAAAGATTCTTTCATCTTTTCAGGGGTAATGGATTATGTGTCGTATGCCCTGGGATCAATCAAAAAAATGGTCGGACAGGTGGGCGATGCTCTGGAGACGGAAAACGGAATCGCCCGGCGAGGAATTATTATCAGACATTTAGTGTTACCCGGCAGCGTTACAAACAGCCTGAGAGTCCTGGACTTGCTTAAAGAACATATTTCCACGACGGTGCCGATCAGTATCATGGCACAGTATGAACCGATACCGTCGGTAACAACACATCCGCTCCTGTGCAGAAAGATTACAAATCTTGAGTATGAGACGGTTGTGAACTATGCCGTTGATCTGGGCTTTGAATATATTTTCATTCAGGATAGTAACGATGATCGAACCCTGATTCCGGATTTTGAAAGAAACGATCCGTTTGCATGGGTTAATTTCTCAATCACGTCACAACTTCACGAAAAGACATAAGGTGACTACCGCTTGTATGGTATCGGGCACTATGGTAAATAACAGTCTGTGTGAGGTGTTGCATGGCTGAATTTTCGCACTTCGGAAAAATTCTCATTATCATCGGTTTGATCACGGCGGGTATAGGACTTCTCTTTTTTGCGGGAGATAAAATTCCCTGGGTGGGACGTCTGCCCGGGGATCTTTTCATCAAAGGTAAAAAGGTTATCTTTTATTTTCCCATCACGACCTGCATCATTATCAGTGTTATCATGACCCTTGTCCTTTTCCTGTTTCGTCACAAATAGAAAAAATTATGGCTTCCAGCGGTGAGCTTTCTGTCCGATAACCCACGCTCATAAAGGTACTTTTTCAACAGCCTGATCAGGTTTGATACGGATTTTTGTCATGCGCGGTCTCTGCGTCTTCACAACATGTTGAAACATTTGTAAGAAATTTCACTTCAGGGGCACACCCCGGAAACCCCGACTCAGAGGTACTCTTATAGTAAGATCTTAACGATGTTCCATACGGAACATTAATTATGCAAAGATCTTATTGTGATGAATGCAGAATCGAGAGTTGATACGCCCGGTTACGGAACGGTAAAGATTTCAACACCGTCCGGCGGGGTGAAATTGAACATGTCGTCGGGAAGATTGGTATTAGTTTTCATATGGTCAAACGTCAGTCCGGTCATGTTGCCATAGGCGTCGGTGAAACTGAAGTTCATGATAGAAAAGGTATCTTTGTTTATTTTCATTTGAAGTTTTTCAATGCCCATGTCTTTGCTTTTCGGCGTCAGGGAAAGCAGATAATTGCCATTCTCGTCCTGTGCATTCTGTTCCGGAAACATTATGTGAAAATCATCTTTTAATTTTCCGATACCGGCAATAAATCGTATGGTCATCTTTGAAGAAAGAACTTTCTGTGCATCCTGAACATAAGCAATGTTGTCCTCAGGGATATACAACCAGGATTTTTCAGGATTAATGACGAGTTTTTTATGGGACGGTTTGCTGTAGTCCCATAACATCCTCGTCGGTTTTTTGAAATAAACGGTGCCTTCCTCTGTCAATGTCTGATTGACGGATTTAATCGTTGCCCGTTGTACAAACGTGGCACGTAAATCCCTCGTTTTTTCATAGTGGTTCTGAACATGTACTATGAGTTCTTCAAGAGACAGGGACTGTGCATATGCCGGTAGGGTTGACAAGAAGATAACGAGGATCATGATCCATTTGAAGGATTTAAATTTTCTGTACTCGAAGGAATTCATTTTGTTTCCATGTAATTTGCTGTTTATGATTAATCATGCGTAAGAAATACTGATGAATTCTCGAATCCTCGGTCAGTTCCGGATGAAAGGTCGATACGAGAATATTATCCTGTCGTACCATGACGTATGTATTGTTATACAGAGCGAGAGGGATCACATGAGACCCTATGCTGTCAATAATGGGTGCTCTAATAAAAACGGCTCTGAAGATCTCAGGTTCCGGAAACTCTACCGTAATTTCAGCCTCCCGACTGTAAACCTGTGGCCCGTATGCATTTCTCTTGACATCGATATCGATGAGATTGAGCAGGTCCTGTTTCTTTCCCCCTACCTTGTCGGCGAGAAGAATTGCTCCGGCACAGGTACCGAAAATAGGTCTGCCGGAAACGGCGAAACTTTTTAAGCGATCGAGAAAATCATACTCCATCATGAGTTTTGAAATTGTTGTGCTCTCTCCGCCGGGAATAATAAGACCGTCGATATTGTCCAACTGGGCAGGCAGTCTGATTTCAACTGCCCCGGCATCACACTTTTTTATCATGTGGATGTGTTCGCGAAAGGCCCCCTGAAGAGCCAAAACACCTATTATCATAATTTACTAACTCACATCGGTTTAATCTTCGTGTGCTTCAGGAAAAAATATCTTGATATTATACACACGAATTTTCTGCATAACTACTCGAAAAATTCAAAGTTTTCAATATATATTCAATTGCTGTCATTATTCTTGACGTTATCGATCAATCCCGGTCATTTTCGTGTACTGACCTGAAGGCAACGTATAGAAGATACGATAAATTAATAAAAATGATGTGCAATACATTCGGGGAATTCTCCGGGATTGTTTCTTGAGATTCATATCAGGACGAAAAAAAGGAACGGAAAATGCGTACAATAGAAATTCATGTTCAATGATAAAAAACCTGAAAAAGAGAAGATGACAACCTATTAAAATCAGATATAAAAATTTGCAATGAGCTGTTATTGTTCATTAATTTGGTTTGCTTACTTTGTGGGCAAAGTGGTATAAAATAAATTCAGAAAAGCATTTGACTATTTTATCAACAGTGTTATCCACAGGCGTATCAACACGCATGTGGATCAAATTTTTTATCAGACGATATGAAAAATTCGTCGCTAATCTGATATTTTTACTCTCCACCCGAAGGGATCTTCCTTTTCTCCGTATTGAATCTGGAGTATTTCATTGTAAAGTTTTTCCGTAACTTCTCCCGTTTTACCTTCGTTGATAATATATTCTTTTCCTCTGTAATAGATCTGTCCGACCGGTGAAACAATTGCAGCTGTTCCCGAAGCGAAGCATTCATTGAGGGTGCCCTTGGCCTGGGCTTCGATAATTTCGTCCATTGACAGAGGTCTTTCCGAAACATTCATGCCCCAGCGCTGTGCCATCTGGATGACCGATTTACGGGTAACACCGGGGAGGATGCTCCCTGAAAGTGGCGGTGTTATTAATTCATCACCAACGATGAAAAAGATGTTGCTCGTGCCGACTTCTTCAACGTACTTCCTTTCTACTGCATCAAGCCATAGTACCTGAGTATAACCCATGTCGCTTGCTTTTTGACTGGCATACAGACTTGCTGCATAGTTGCCGGCGGCCTTGCAGTACCCGACACCTCCGCGTACTGCCCGGACATATTCTTCACTTACGTAGATCTTAGTCGGACTGAATCCTTCCGGGTAATATGCTCCTACGGGCCCCGCAATAATGTAGAAAAGATATCTGTTGGAGGGATGGACTCCCAGCGCCGTTTCCGTGGCGATCATGGTGGGTCGTATATAGAGCGAGGTACCAATGCCACGTGGTATCCACTCCTTTTCAATGGTGACAAGCTTCACCAGTGCATCCATGAAGAGGTCTTCTTCAACCGGTTGCATACAAAGCCTCATGGCGGATTCATTCATTCGCTTGATGTTTTCACCAGGCCTGAACAGATAAACCGAGCCGTCTTTGCCCCGGTACGCCTTCATTCCTTCAAAAATGAGTTGCCCATAGTGGAGACACATTACTGCAGGATCAAGTGTGAGCGGTCTGTACGGTTCGATCGAAGCATTATGCCAGCCCTTTCCAGTCTCATATTCTATGATGAAAAAGTGATCCGTAAATATCTGGCCAAAACCGAGCTTAGATTCATCAGTTGGTTTCGGTTTCATTTTTTCCGGTGCAACCTTGGTGATCTTTATATCCATCTCTGGCGCCCCTCCTTTAATTATTAATAATTATTAATTCCCCCTGAATTGCAGTAAATTTACTTCTCCTATTTCTGATATTTCAAGGCCGGGCATTGCGTGTCCCAGTCCTTTGGATACCTGTGCGATAATATCCGGGTCGTTGTAATGCGTTACCGCTTGAACAATAGCGTGAGCCCTTTTTGCCGGGTCTTCAGATTTAAATATGCCTGATCCAACAAAAACGCCATCTGCTCCCAGTTGCATCATTAATGCCGCGTCTGCCGGCGTGGCGATACCTCCGGCGGAAAAATTGACAACGGGAAGCTTTTTGTCTCTGGCAACCATTGTAACGAGCTCGTACGGAGCGCCTAAGTTTTTCGCTTCTGTCATCAGTTCCTCTTCGGGAAGGGCGGCAAGCCGTGCGATTCCATCGTGTATTGCACGCATGTGTCTCACTGCTTCCACAACATTACCGGTTCCTGCTTCACCTTTGGTCCTGATCATTGCGGCTCCTTCACCAATTCTTCTTAATGCTTCTCCGAGATTAATGGCACCGCATACAAATGGTACGGTAAATTTCCATTTGTTGATATGATAGGTTTCATCGGCAGGTGTCAAAACCTCACTCTCGTCGATAAAATCGATACCAAGCGCTTCTAATATTTGAGCCTCAACATAGTGTCCGATCCTGACTTTTGCCATCACCGGGATGCTTACGGATTCAATGATCTTTTCGATGATAGCAGGATCGGTCATACGGGCGACGCCACCCTGTGCCCTGATATCTGCCGGGACTCTTTCCAGTGCCATGACAGAAACGGCCCCCGCATTTTCAGCGATTTTTGCTTGCTCCGGTGTGGTTACGTCCATAATAACGCCACCTTTTAACATCTCGGCAAGACCGGTTTTTACTTCTAATGTTCCAAATTTTTCCACGTACTGTTACCTCCTGGTTAGGAAGCCCTAACATTTTTTAAATAATTGACGATTTTTCACTCTAACATTAAATCATTTTTCTATCAAGGTTTCTGTACTGGATGGCTTCTGAAATGTGGTGGGTCTGGATATTCCTTTCCTCTTCAAGATCGGAAATCGTCCTGGCGACCTTCAATATTCGTGTATAGGCTCGTGCGCTGAGGCCGAGTTTGTCAATTGCCATCTCTATTAAGCGATGAGAATCGTCATCTAAGGCACAGAATTTCTTGATTTCTTTGTTTGTCATGTTCGCATTATTGTTTGTCCCGATATTTTTAAATCTTTTTTTCTGTTTGTCCCGTGCCCGGTTGACTCGTTTCATTATTATTTCAGAGGATTCACCGGTGGATTGTGCCGAGAGTTCCTTATATCGAACCGCCGGAACCTCGATATGAATATCGATTCGATCAAGAAGAGGGCCGGAAATTTTAGAGCGATAACTTCTGATTTGCTGTGCCGTGCACCGGCAGGCTCGCTGAGGATCGGTGAAGTACCCGCAGGGACAGGGATTCATTGCTGCAATAAGCATAAATGATGCAGGGTATGTGATGGTTGTTGCCGCCCTCGCTATCGTTACCGTTCCGTCCTCCAGGGGTTGTCGAAGCGCTTCGAGAACATTTCTCCTGAATTCGGGAAGTTCATCAAGAAAGAGAACCCCATTATGGGCAAGACTGATTTCGCCCGGTCTGGGATTGTGACCTCCTCCGACCAGTCCGGCGTCTGATATGGAGTGGTGAGGTGCGCGAAAAGGCCGGGTGGTGAGCACGGTCTCTTTCTTTTCCAGAAGTCCCGCAACGGAAAAGATTTTCGTTGTTTCAATGGCCTCATGAAAGGTTGGATCGGGGAGTATCGTCAGGAGCCTTCGGGCAAGCATTGTTTTGCCGGAACCGGGCGGTCCCACCATGAT
>JAFGQS010000073.1 GCA_016935565.1 Deltaproteobacteria bacterium | reverse complement strand
TTCAGCAGGTTCTATGCCTTCTTCCCGTCCCTTTTTAAGGATAGCCTCGGCAAGAGGGTGTTCCGATACCGCTTCGATAGATACGGCTGCTGTAAGAAGCCTTCGTTTGTCACCGCCGGCGGAAACGACCACATCGGTGACGTGAGGTGTTCCTTCAGTCAGTGTCCCTGTTTTATCAAAGACGACAGTATTAAGCTTATAAGCCTTCTCCAAGGTTTCACCCCCTTTGAATAGGATGCCGTTTTCAGCACCGAGTCCCGTTCCCACCATGACTGCAGTCGGTGTTGCCAGTCCCATTGCACAGGGGCAGGCTATGATCAGTACGGATACGAAATTGAGCAGTGCCCGGCTGAAGACGGGATTAGGAACGAGAAAGTACCATATGCCAAAGGTGATGATTGCGATCGTAATGACAACAGGGACAAAAATGGAGGCGACTCTATCGGCAAAACGTTGAATCGGGGCTTTTGACCCCTGTGCTTCTTCAACCAATCGAATGATCTGGGCCAGAACAGTCTCGGCTCCTACTTTGGTTGCCGTGAAAATAAAACTTCCGCTTTGATTTATCGTCCCTGCATAGACTTTGCAGTCCCCGGTTTTGAAGACGGGGAGACTTTCCCCCGTGAGCATGGATTCATCGATTGATGAACTCCCTTTTATGACTACGCCGTCAGTGGGAATCTTTTCCCCCGGTTTCACCCGGATCTCATCGCCTGTCATGATCTCATCAATAGGAATATCTTTTTCTTCACCGTTCTTAATGACATGAGCTGTTTTGGGCTTCAATGCTATTAATTTCTTAATCGCTTGTGATGTCTTGCCGCGCGCCGATGCCTCCAACAGACGTCCCAGAAGGACTAACGCGACAATCATGGCGGCACCATCGAAATAAACATGGGGTGTTACGCCGGCTTTCGCAAAAAAATCGGGCCTGGCTGTCGCGAAAGCCGAATAGAGATACGCCGACAGCGATCCAATGGCTACCAGTGTGTTCATATCCGACGTTTTCTGTCGAGCTGCCTTGATTGCTCCGGTGAAGAATCGTGATCCGACCCAGAAAACCGCCGGTGTGCATAATACCATGAGAATAGAGAGCATTGTCTGCCGTTGAATAGACTGGAGAAAGGGAAACCAGTGCTGCATTGAACCCATGAAAATAACAATACTCAGTACGATGCCGGCGGAAACCCTGGTTTTCAGGTCCTTCAATTCCTTTTTCCGGGCCGCCTCGATGGGGTCGTCGCCCGTTTCTTCGAACAGTCCGAGAAATTCATATCCCATATCTGTGAGAGTATGTTCCAGGATGGCTTTGTTTATCGAGTCAGGCTGATGAGTGATCAGTGCCTTTCCCGTGGCGAGATTCACCGTAGCGTCTTCAACACCGGGAAGAGCCTTGAGGGAATTTTCGACGCGGCGCACACAGGCGGCACAGGTCATACCCCCAACGGAGATAATCGTTTTATTTCGATCTTCTTCACGGCCCGCCTCCGGTTCGATGACGTCATAACCGACTTCTCTGATCTTCTCCCTTATTTTTGCAGGGTCGAGGACCTGAGGATCATATTCGACCATCGCCTGTTCCGAAGCGAAATTGACCGATGCGTTATCCATGCCGTCGAGCGATTGCAGTCCCTGTTCCACCCGGCGAACGCAGGTCGCACAAGTCATTCCCTGAATATGAATGCTTTCTTTAGCCAACTTCGTACCCTGCCTCGCTGATGCGAGTCCTCAGCAAGTCCATATCGACAGGTTTAACTTCCTCAAATGTTACGATCCCTGTTTCGAGATCGACATCAATATTCTTGATGCCGTCGAGTTTACTCAGCACCTTGTAAACGGTCGCGACACAGTGCTGGCATGTCATCCCTATGATTTTTATGCTTCTTTTCATGATGCCCTCCCCAATTCGGAAACAATGTTAATGAATCAGGTTTCTTTTATCGCGCTCTTCCAGATGGCGAGAAGGCCGTCTTTTCCGAAGGCCATGTCAACCAGTTCCCACCCCTGTTCTCCCCGATCGTTCAGGAGATTTTTGAGAACTTTAATCTGATCGGAAGGAAGCTCTTCGAGGTTGCATTCACCTTCCTGCGTACAGAAAAAGGCCACCTGCTTGAACGTTTCAACGGGATGAACGGTTATGTCATATCTGAATTTTTTCATGGTATTTTACGCCTCCTTTTTCAGCATATATGAAAAATTTCCTTGTAAATAAAATAATGATGATTTGACGGAATGCAACGATTGAGAGACTGTGAACGTGAAGAGAGGAACCATGAAGTGCGCCTGTCCTTAGTATATGAACATGAGATGATCAGGTAACTGCCTAAAGTATATGAAAAAATATCAGGTTATGTCAATGGAGCACTATTATATTTTTTATTAATTGACGTTCCGGTATCTTTAAAATGGAAAGAGATATTCTTCTATCTTTTTATCTTGAAAAAGGAGGTCCTTTAAGCTATATAAACTCAATCTCCGGGCGGTTAACTCAGTGGGAGAGTGCTACCTTCACACGGTAGAAGTCACTGGTTCAAATCCAGTACCGCCTACCATGAATATCAAGGGGTTACGGATGATACCGTAACCCCTTTCTTTTTGGTTGTGACCATTAACTTGTAAGCTTTTGAATTATAATAGGAATTATGGGTTTATTTAAGTAATTACAGATGATGACTCTTTAAGCTCACCACGGTGGCAAGTTGTCAACAACCCGTTTTTTTCAGGAAATTGCTCATGCTATTAAATGAATATATTGAAATTTTCGACCTTCGTTTTTTGATGTCTATCCTGCTGTCTTCACTTTTCCGAAAAACCCTCGGATACAAGACATTTGATTTCGTAACACTTATATCAAAATTTTACATACAAACAAATAAACTCAAGTTTGTTATAGTTTATCGATTACCGATGGAAACATTCATGGCCACTCCCCAAATTCCACCATTCGCTTCTGATGAAAGAGGGTCAGAAATAACGGCGCTTACCCGTCAGGAACTCTATGGCGGTAAGCCCCAATATCTTTTTCATCCAGACAGGGAGTCAGTTTCTGAACGTTAGAAACAAGACAGTATTTTAGAAATGGTCATCGGTACGATGCAGAGCGACTTTCCGCCACGGTTGTTCCATCATAGACACCAAATCACCAACCCGTTGGTTGAACTCCGCAAGCTTTCCATCGGGGACGGCTGACGCCATTGGGATCTTGGCTGTTAAAGGGTTCACCGGGCGTCCACGAACATGCAATTCAAAATGCAGGTGCGGTCCGGTTGATCTACCGGTGTTTCCGGACAATGCGATTCGTGCACCACGCTGAACCGTTTGTCCACGTTTGACCAGAATCTGGCTCAGATGCATGTAGCGGGTGGCATATTGACTACCATGCTGTATTTCTATGTATTTACCGGCAAAAGGATGATTATGAACACGGGTCACCACGCCGTCGCCGGTAGACAGAATCGGTGTACCCGTGGGCATTGTGAAATCAACGCCGTTATGCTGCGTGATGCGGTGAGTAATCGGATGGCGCCGGGCTGGGTTAAAATGCGAGATGATTCTGTAATGTCCAGCCATGGGATAACGTCGCAAGGCGCGTGCCAGGCTTTTTCCTTTATGGTCGTAATAATTACCGTCATCAAAAAGAAAAGCGCTGTAAATACGCTTGCCACTGAAAATGCGAACTCCTTCAATACGACTCTGACCTGTGAACTCTCCGTCAACGAACTGACGACTGCGGATCACCTGAAAACGATCGCCGGCACGAATATCGCGAGCAAATTGAATGTGGTCGCGAAAGAGATCGGTAATGTTGCCGGTTTCATGATCGGTCAGGCTGGCGCTCCGTGCCGATAAATAGAAACTCTTGATGATCTCGCCATTCAGAAGTTCCTGTTTCCATTCACCGGAAATGATTATCTCATCGTAATTAAAACTGGTGTCGTCTACGCGGTTATATATTACCCGTTTCCCGGGATGAATAAACAGTTCCATGCTGACCAGCTTATGGGTTTTCTGATCCAGGGTAAAGGTCAGCAGGTTACCTGGACTAAGGACATCCAGAGCCAGGAGCGATTCGTCGGCTGAGAGAATTTGATACATAACATTCTGGCTAATTTCATAGTTTTCAAAGATGGCAGTTAAGGTATCGCCGGCACTGATGGCCCAGGTGAAGATATGGTCTGGTTCTGGGATGGCGTGTTCTTCATCGCTACCCCCTTCTGACAGATCGGTATTCACAACAGCAAAGACAGAAGGATGAAAGGTTTTCCATGTCAGCCCCAACAGCACAGTAATCATGAAGACGCACAGCAAGAGCATGAGATGCTTGCGACGCTTATTCAGGCCTTTTGCCCGGTCAGAACTCCAGATTGAATTCATAAAGACTTAGCCGATCATGATGATGAATCTCCAGAATTGCTTTCTTATACAGCTTAAGGGAAGTTATGTAAACCATTTAGTAAAAACACCTTGATCTGAACCACGGCATCGTAAACGGACAGTAACTCTCATGGAGAGGAAGAAATCCCGGTTAGATGAGACTACCAAAAACAAACAGGAACGTTTTTTGTGACCATGGTTCTGTTGATGCCTGCCTACGGCTGTTAAATCAGAAAGGCTATGCATTGCGAGAGTAACCATTTCCGTTTGAAGATGTATATGTTCTCCGGAATCGCAAACAGAGTTCTTCAGGAAAAAATCAATATTTTGTGTGTTGATCAACTGTCAAAAAACTCATGACTGTTGCCACGAAAGGAGACTATCTTTCAATCTGAAAAAATTGCATGTAGAGAAACCATATCTTAAAATTTTCGAGCTTCGTTTTTTCAATGCCCTATCATACTATCGTCAATCGGTACCGATTGAATGGCGATAGCAGTTGTCA
>JAFGQS010000072.1 GCA_016935565.1 Deltaproteobacteria bacterium | reverse complement strand
TTTTTTCATTTTGTATCACGTTATGTCATCGTAAATCACTAGTAATAACAGCTATTTAGAGGGTTCGACTCCCGCCGCCTCCACCAATATATTGTTCCATAATAAAATATTGACCCGCGAATTCGTGCTTATTTATTGATCGGAAAATCAACAGATTGCAGATCGTCTGTTACCATTTTTTCATTGCATTATAAGATATCGATATGATACATTATTCATCACGCTACGGTAACAGGGTGGCGGATTCGAATCTGCTGCCATTACCATAAAAATGTAGCTGCGTTTTTCTGTTACGTGCACAATTGCTCCATGAGATAGTACCATTCCTCATCCGACTATTTTTCTTTTCTCCGATAGTGTGTCTCACTCAACTTCTCTATCTACTCGTTTTCTTGCCGAACATCCGGTTCAGAATCATCTCTATAAAAATCATATAGGTTTTAATTTTAGTTAGTTCCATCGTATCCGGGAAAACTATGTAAGATCGGTGATAATGGAAAGGCAGAACTATTTAAATTTACAAACTTATTTGTGAAAAATGAGGAGGTAAAAGGTATGGACTTAAAAGAAGCTCTTAAAGAGGCAATGAGGGGTGAACTTGAGGGGAGAGAGTTATATTCCATGACAGCTGCAAAAGTGACTGACGAGAAAGCGAAACAGATATTTGAGCATCTTGCCCAGGAGGAATATTCTCATTATAAGGCATTAGAAGAAATAGCCATAAACTATTTTGAGGGAAAGCCCGTAAAAGTGCCCAAACTGTCAAAACTGGCATCGTTTGAAGACGCAAAAAGCCCCATATTTACAGAAGATTTCAAAAATTTTCTTAAAGATAAGCATTTCGAAATGTCTGCACTGTCTATCGGGATGAAACTGGAACTCGAATCATCAAGAATATACAAGGAAATGGCTGAAAATATTGATGATGATACGCTCAAAGCGCTCTTTTCTGATCTCTCCAAGTGGGAAATGGGACATTACAATGCTTTAAAGAACCAGATGGACTATTTCAGGGAGAACTATGAAACACAGAATAGTCTCTTCAGGTTTTAGGGTGATCGAATCGCTGCAACAAGTCTGAGAAGACAATATTTCTTATATTGTGGGTTCGATACGGAGAAAAAACGATTTATTGGAACAGATTTATTGGTAGTACCGGGCAAGGGGACGTTATTTACCCTTGCCCCGTTTTGCAAGAACGTTTTTTTAGAGCTGTAGACAAGCTCTTGTACCCCACCGTGAAATCTTACCTTTTTAACCTACGACAATAACGTATGCAAAAGGCACTTTTTGTGCTTGATGACTGCACGATGAATGCTGTTTGAAAAAGGTTTTGAGCATGACTGAAGATCATGCTATCTTCATCATGCGTTCATAGATGTTGAGGAGGGGGAGGATGGCGACTTTCAAGGTTGCAACGTATAATGTAAATTCAATACGGTCTCGACTTCACATTGTTTTACCGTGGCTTCGTAAAAATCAACCGGACGTTCTCTGCATGCAGGAAACCAAGGTTGAAGATGACAAATTTCCTGTAAGAGAATTTGAAGAGTTCGGCTACCATGTGGTCTTCAAGGGGGGAAAGAAATATAACGGTGTCGCCATAGCATCGATGGAGAAACCTGAAAATGTTACATTCGGTCTGGAGGATGATGGTCCTGTTGACGGTGACCGTATCATAAGGGGCATATACTCGGGAATAGCCGTCGTGAACCTCTATGTTCCCCAGGGTCGGGATAAGGAAAATCCTCAGTTCCGCTATAAGCTTGAATGGTTCAGACGTCTGCGGGAATATTTGGATCAACATTTTTCTCCCAGGGACGCTGTCCTGTGCTGCGGGGATCTTAATGTCGCACGGGAAGATATAGATGTCCATGATCCGAAGAGGCTTCTCGGTCATGTTGATTTCACCCCTGAAGTATGGGAGGCGTTCGATGAACTCACGTCATGGGGACTCATTGACATCTTTCGCAAACATCATCCCGGTGAGAGTAATCAATTTGCCTTTTTTGACTATCGGGTTCCCGGGGCGGTCGATCGCGGTCTCGGCTGGCGTGTCGATCATATTCTTGCCACCATGCCCCTTGCCGAAAAATCTTCAGATTCATGTATTGATCTCGAACTGAGACGTGCCGAAAAACCATCCGACCATACGGTCATGACAGCTGAATTTACCCTATAGGTAATCCGGGGACGTCGTGCGAATTTGCTGTAAAAGGTCCTATAACTCTGAGTAATCCGACAAATATTCTCACCGGCCGTTTGTCGATACATCCTGAGCAATAACCGACATATTCGACAAAGGATTATTGTTGTTTTCGTTGATATATTCAGTGGTATCGTTTATGTGAAAGCAGTACGTTGAGCCCTATATTTCAGCAGTCACCCTATCATTCTATACAAGATCATTCTATTAACAGAGTATCGTCGACAATCGGTAGAAGAGCATGATTGATAGTTTCGATCTATGACAATTCTTCATTCGATGAAATGTGAAACTTCTTCAATCAGCCTGAAGGCAATGAACGGACATCATATCATCAATTCATTACTGTAACTATTGAACGATTCACACAGTTTTTTGCAGCAATATGAGGAGAACCTGAGAACGGCTGAGAAGGGTTTTCAACATCAGGAATGAGCATTCAGACTGAAAAGGGGTCTTCTATGGGCGATGTTGATAGAATACAAAAAAGGAATCGCAAAAGCTTGAAGGCACGGCAACAACGTGCGCTGAAGGTGTTACTGAAGGAGGGGGGATTAAATAAAATCCTGTTTGAAGCACTTCCCGTTTTTTTTGTAGCCATAGACCCGAGTGGCAAAACTATCATGATGAATGAGGCATTGCTTCAGACACTTGGATATAGAGAAGAAGATGTCGTCGGTAAAGATTATCTGACCACCTTTGTTCCTGAGAACGAACATAAGGAAGTCGCAAAGGTGTTTGACCGGTTAATTGAGGCACATAGTCTGACCATGAATGAGAACTCTTGATTATCCAAAGACGGTCGAAAAGTACTGGTCGAATGGCATGGAAGGCCAATCTTAAAAGAAAACGATAAGATTGATTTCTTTTGTGGAATCGAATCGACATCACCGAGCGGAAGCAGGGAGAGGAACTTTACCGCACGCTGGCGAATACATCACGTGCCGGTGTTTATATTGTTCAGGATGGTACGTTTAAGTTTATCAATTATAATGCGGCATGGTATGCGAACTATACCCCCGAGGAGATGGTGGGGAAGGATGCTATGAGAATCATTTATCCCGAAGATAAGGACATGGCCAGGAGAAACGCCGCACGCATGTTGAAAGGGGAAATCCATTCTCCCTACGAGTTCCGGATTATGACCAAGGACGGCCGGATTCGATGGATCATGGAAACGGTTACATCCATTGAATATCAGGGAAAGCGGGCCATACTGGGAAATTCCATGGATATTACCGAACTCAGAGAGACACGGAGACAGTTGGAAGAAAGTAACAAACTGCTTTCGCAAATTGTCGAAGGAAGTTCCGTTCCAACTTTTGTGATTGACCATAAACATGTGGTTACACACTGGAACAAAGCCTGTGAAAATCTCACCGGTATTCGCGAACGTGCTGTGGTGGGAACCCGGAAACAATGGTCGGCTTTTTATTCGTCAAAAAGATCTGTCATGGCCGATCTTGTTGTCGATCAGATACGAGATGAGGACATTGCTAAAAATTACAGTAGTAAATATAAAAGATCTGTCATCGTTGAAGGAGCATACGAGGCTGAAAACTACTTTCCAGATCTGGGGAAACAGGGCAAATGGCTTTTTATTACCTCGGCTCCGTTAAAAGACATTGACGGTAACATCACAGGCGCGATTGAAACATTGCAGGACATTACCGAACAGAAGCAGGCGGAAGAACTGATACGAGAAAGTGAAAAAATATATCAGGAACTGAGTATCATGGATAATTTAACGAAACTTTACAACCGGAGGCACTTTTACGACCAGCTGGCAATAGAAATTGACCGTTCGAAACGGTATAAACATCCATTGTCCCTTTTGATGCTGGATGTCGATGATTTCAAGCGATACAATGACAGTTTTGGTCATTTAGAAGGCGACGGCGTATTGGTCAGACTTGCCCGGGTCATTCAGAAAAATATTCGCGGGAGTGATTCGGCCTACCGGTATGGCGGAGAAGAGTTTGTCATCATCCTGCCGGAAGCAAAGGGAGAAAAGGGTGCCATCGTTGCCGAAAGAATAAGAGAGGAATATAAAAAAGAGACGTTCTTCCCTGAAAAGGGGAAGAAGATCAATGTTACGGTACGTATCGGAATATCGGAACTACTTACTGATGACGATTTAACAGAATTGATTGGAAGAGCAGACAAGCGGATGTACGAAGCCAAAAAACAGGGGAAGGATCGGGTCGCTTTTCTTGATTCACGGTGAAAAATTTCATTCATTGTGTAACCATGTTTCATGTGAAGAATTTGCGAACATTTTTCTATCGGAAATAAGGATATTCCCGGATGGAAGACACAAGGTTTATCCTTTCCCTCAGCGTACATATTCACTCGTTTTTTCTCATCCAATTACCCCATAAAGAACATCCTTATGATTCCGTGGGGGAAGTAACGATATTTTATTGAATGGTATTGACAAAGCGCATGAGAATAAGCGATGAAGAAAATCACTGCGACAAAGATACTCGCATAAGAATGTTTCGTTTTACAGAACAAGCGGGAGGAACATGCCATGATCAAAGTAGTCTGTCTGGGTGGTGCCGGATCGGTGACCGGCTCTTCTTATCTGATTGAAAATTATCGGGGTACAAAGGTGCTGGTCGATTGCGGCCTTTTTCAGGGCGGGAAGCAGATTGAACAGCGCAACTGGCAGGACTGGGCTTTCAACCCTGCCGAGGTACCAACCTTGATT
This sequence comes from Deltaproteobacteria bacterium, assembly GCA_016935565.1. Lineage (GTDB taxonomy): Bacteria > Desulfobacterota > Syntrophia > Syntrophales > UBA6807 > JAFGQS01. The sequence continues at coordinate 26,913 of JAFGQS010000072.1, read as the reverse complement.
TTAACTCATGCCCATATTGATCATAGCGGGAGAATCCCCAAGTTGGTACGAGACGGATTTCGAGGGAAAATAATTACCTCTCCGCCAACAGCGGAATTATGTCAGGTTATGCTCCTCGATGCAGCCCATGTTCAGGAGATGGATGCTGAGTGGCAGACGCGAAAAAATGCTCGACAGGGCAAAGAAGCGGTACAGCCTCTTTACACGATGGAAGATGCAGAGCAAAGCCTGCAATATCTTTCTCCCGTCGAAAGAGACCGGATAATTGAAATTGAAGCGGGAATCAAAATGCGTCTCAGAAATGCAGGACATATTCTCGGGTCTTCAATCGTGGAGTTGTGGATGGACAATGGGAATGAAGAAATAAAGATAGTCTTTTCCGGCGATCTTGGAAAACAGAATCAGTTGATCGTGAAGGATCCCCATGAGGTTCTGGTGACGGACTATCTTTTCGTTGAGTCGACCTATGGTAATCGCTTACATCGTACATTTGATGAGAGTAAGAAAGAACTTTTGGAGGCCATCCGATATGCGGTCTCCAATGATGAGAAAGTCATCATTCCGGCATTCGCCCTCGAACGAACTCAGGAAATACTCTATCTCCTCGGTGAATTCTCTCGAAACGGCAGCCTTCCCGATATTCCTATCTACCTGGACAGCCCGCTGGCGATTAAGGCCACGGAAATCTTTCGCAAGAATAAAAAATATTATGATGAGGAGGCCAGGGCCATTGTGGATCAGGGTTTTGATCCTTTCGATATGCCCAATCTGCACTTTACTCCCTCGACTGCCGAATCAATCGCTATTAATGAAAAAAAGGGTTCCGCCATTATTATCGCTGCGAGCGGAATGATGACGGCGGGTCGTATCAAACATCATCTCAAACACAACCTCTGGCGTCCCGGAGCGAGCATTATCGTCGTGGGATTTCAAGCACAGGGTACGACGGGAAGAAAGCTCGTGGATGGTGCAAAATCTGTTAAAATTTTCAGAGAGAATGTCGCCGTCAAGGCAAAGATTTTTACCATCGGGGGGTTTTCTGCTCATGCTGATCAGAGCGATCTCCTTGAGTGGGTTGGTCATTTTACGGACAATTCGAGACCGAAGGTCTTCGTAATCCACGGCGAGCCGACGGCAAGTGAAGCCTTCGGGAAAATCATCAAAGAACGGTTCGGACTCGATGCTCATGTTCCCCGGTGGAAAGAAGTTTTAACATTAGAGCCTCGCAAGGAAGTAGTAATGATGGTACCTGAGGAAGAGAGTGTTGTTGATGTGCGGGATACCATGTTGTATACGATAAGCAATCTGGAAAATGAATTGGCCAGGTTGAAAAAACAGCTTGCGGTAAAAGGTGACAGAATCGGCGAGGATGACGTGGAGCATCTGAAAGCTATTCAGGATGAAATACAGACACTCCTGCCTGAGTAATACAAGGGATACCATCTCTTCGCGTTCTGAAACGAATCGACGCTATGATAGACGAAGCTATTCTCGGACAGCCTCCGAGGCAGCCGATAGCGATGACTCGATCGAGTTAAATCTTGACGGAAGGTTTGAGAGGATCTGAAGCTTTCAAGACAATCCTCGGTACAACCATATGAAGAAGAATCTTCGTCGCAATATAATAGTTCTCTTTCTTTTTTTGATTTGTATCGCCTGCAGCTCTCGGACGGTTCTCTCTCCGCTGCCGGACGATGGGATTATCCTGGCCTTCGGAGACAGCATTACCTATGGAACAGGTGCTGAGGTTGGACAAAGTTACCCGGAAGTTCTTGAGAAACTGATCAAGAGAAGAGTGATCCGTTCCGGAGTACCCGGTGAAACAACTGCGCGGGGACGTGAACGTTTGCCGGCGGTTCTGGATTCAACCGACCCAGATCTTGTTATCCTCTGTCATGGAGGCAATGATCTTCTGCAAAAGATGGATGCACGACGCACGGCGGAAAATCTAAGATCAATGATAACCATGATCAAAGACCATGGTGCAGATGTTGTCCTCATCGGTGTGCCCAGGCCGGGATTGATTCTTTCTTCAGCCCCCTTGTATGAGAAGATTGCAAAAGAGATGCACATACCCATAGAAGATAAGAGCCTGGCAAAAATATTATCTCGGGGCAACCTTAAGTCGGACTACATCCATCCCAATTCACAGGGATATGCCCTTTTGGCTGAAGCAATTGCAAAACTGCTGCAACAACAAGGGGCTCTTGTTCTCTGACATTTCGTTTTCGGAAATCATCAGGGTACACTGAGAAACTGCTCATTGATAACCCTGTTCTTTTGTGGGGTTTCACCGGCTCGATTAGTAAAATTTTATCAATGGAACAAACCTTAGAATCACATTGCTACCTGCTGAATACATGTAAACGGCGGCTGATAAGTGTTATCAAAAGGCCACATTAGTACGAACACTTGCTCAAATAAATTCTCCTTTGGGCAACGTGCCTGTCAGTATTAACTCATGAGCGACGAAAAGTGCGTTTGGTTCAGAATTTCCTGACTCATGCGCACAGTGTCGGCCGGGAAGAGAAAAACGTTGCACAACGGTAAAAGTCTTGATTAAATAGATCTTTAATCGTATAGAAGGTTCAGGAAACGAGGGAAGCGTTGTGCCTCCGATACGAGATTGTGTGTACTCTATGCTTTGATAATTATGAGAAAGATACTTATTGGTGATGTAGGAGGAACGAAAACAGCTTTAGCCGTCGTTTCGCCCGAGCGTGGTCCCCGTGATTTTCTCTTCGAGAAAACGTTTCTGAGTGCACACTTTTCTTCTTTGGATGCAATAATAGAGGAATTTCTAAAAGATAACGATCTTGTTATCGATAAAGCCGTCTTTGGTGTGGCAGGGCCTGTCGTGAACGGTCAGGTCAAAACGACGAATTTACCGTGGTTCATTGAAGAAATCCGTTTGAAAGAGGTTTTTCACTTTTCGTCTGCCCGTCTCATGAATGATCTTGAAGCCATCGCCTGTGCGGTCCTTCATTTAGAGCAAGGTGAGCTTCTGACCTTGAATGAAGGAACATCGGTGAGTAATGGGAATATTGCCGTTGTCGCTCCCGGAACGGGTCTGGGAGAAGCATTTCTCACATGGGACGGAGAACGATATCATGTTCATGCGTCGGAAGGCGGCCATGTCGATTTTGCCTCGAAGAACCCTCTGGAAACAGAACTTTTGATTTATTTGAACGGATTGTTTGGTCATGTGAGTTATGAAAGAGTATGCTCGGGCCCGGGTATTTCAAATATATACGAGTACCTGAAGCAGAGCGGATATGGTCATGAGCCGTCATGGTTGACCGAACGGCTTGAGGGGATAGAAGATCCAACACCGGTTATCGTCAATGTCGCTCTTGATAAAGAGCTGTCGTGCGAACTCTGTATCAGGACACTTGATGAATTTGTGTCCATTCTGGGGGCGGAAGCAGGCAATCTGGCATTGAAGGTTTTCGCAACGCAGGGTGTTTATCTGGGTGGTGGCATTCCGCCTCGCATCCTGCCCTTTTTGGAGAAAGAAGTTTTTATGGAATCGTTCCGAGATAAAGGACGATATTCTGATTTTATGGATAAAATACCGGTGCATGTCATTATAGCCGATAATGTTGCTCTTTTCGGGGCAGCGTGCCGTGCGCTGGAACAGGAAAACTAAATCTGCTTATTTGGAGGACAGGTGACGATGAGTACTGATGAAATTCGGTTAGCCGAACGGTGTATAAACACGATCCGTTTTCTTTCGATAGATGCTATACAACAAGCCAAATCCGGGCATCCTGGTCTTCCCATGGGTGCTGCTGCTACGGCATATACGCTCTGGACGAAGCATCTCAAACATAATCCGGCCAATCCGAAGTGGCCGGACCGAGATCGGTTTGTTCTGTCTGCCGGACACGGATCGATGCTGCTCTATTCACTTCTTCATTTAACAGGTTATGATCTTTCTCTCGACGATATCAAGGCGTTTCGACAGTGGGAGAGCAAAACGCCGGGACATCCGGAATATGGTATAACACCGGGTGTTGAAGTTACGACAGGACCTCTTGGACAGGGAATCAGCAATGCCGTCGGAATGGCCGTTGCCGAGGCCTATCTGGCAGCTCGATACAATCGACCAGACCATGAAATCATGAATCATTTTACCTATGTCATTGCGAGCGATGGAGATCTTATGGAAGGTGTCGCGTCAGAGGCGTGTTCGCTTGCAGGACATCTGGGATTGGGAAAGTTGATTGTTCTTTTTGATGATAATCGCATATCCCTTGCAGGCTCTACCCACCTGACCTTTACGGAAGATGTTGTGGGTCGATTTCTTTCCTATAAGTGGGATGTGCATATTGTGGATGATGGCAATGATATTGTGGAGATAAACAGGGCACTGACCAATGCAAGGGCGGAACTTGATCGGCCGTCAATTATTGCTGTGCGTACTATGATCGGGTATGGTTCTCCGAACAAGCAGGACACGTATAATTCTCATGGTTCGCCTCTCGGGCCGGAAGAAGTCGGTGCGACCAAAGAGAATCTCGGCTGGCCGAATGAACCGGAATTCATTGTTCCGGATGAAGTGTTGGATCATATGAGGAATGCATTGGGTGCCGGAGAAAAACTGGAATCAGAATGGCAAAAATTATTTGAAGATTATAGAGAAAATTATTCCCAACTGGCTGCGGATTTTGAACGAGTCATGGTTGGAAGACTGCCTGATAATTGGGATACAAGCTTTCCTCAGTTTGAACCCGATCCCAAAGGTCAGGCTACCCGTAAGGCCTCCGAAACGGTCATGCAGTATCTTGCAACTGTCTTACCCGAATTTATCGGGGGTTCTGCCGACCTGAACCCGTCATGTTTTACGTGGTTGAAGGGGTATGGAGATTTTCAGATTCCCGGTACTGTTCCCGAAGATTCTCAGGGTGCCGTGGGAAGTCGCTGGGATTATGGCGGCCGGAATATTCATTACGGCGTACGCGAGCATGCCATGGGTGCAATTTCAGGGGGTATGGCCCTGCACGGGGGCATTATTCCCTATACGGGAACATTTTTAACCTTTTCGGATTACATGCGTCCGCCAATGCGTCTTGCCGCACTGATGGGTATACGTGTCATGTATGTCTTTACCCATGATAGTATCGGTCTGGGAGAAGATGGTCCCACACACCAGCCCGTCGAGCAGATCATGAGTCTGAGAAATGTTCCGGAACTGGTCGTGATTCGGCCCTGTGACTCGGCAGAGGTGGTTGAAGCATGGCGAATGGCTCTTTTGAATAGTCATGGTCCCACAGCACTCGTTTTGACTCGCCAGGGCGTTCCTGATCTGGATCGATCGACATATGCGCCGGCATCGGGACTCCAAAAGGGGGGATATATCCTGTGGGAATCTTCTGATAATAAACCGGATGTCATTTTGATTGGAACCGGATCTGAATTGCATATGACTCTTGGTGCGGGCAGGAAACTGGCTGAAGAAGGTGTGAATGTTCGTGTCGTTTCACTTCCAAGCTGGGAAATATTTGATCGTCAACCGGATGACTACCGGGAACGCGTTCTCCCTTCATCCGTAACAACCCGTGTTGCTGTAGAAGCCGGGATCAAACTCGGCTGGGAACATTATGTCGGTCTTGATGGTGCCGTGATTGGCATGGACAGTTTTGGGGCCAGTGCACCATCTCCCGTTTTATACGAAAAGTTCGGCATTACCGTTGAAAACGTTGTTCGAACAGCCAGAGATCTTGTGTCTCGTGCGACAGGCAAATAGGATACGAGATCCACAACATTGAAATCTGCAATCATATATTATTTCATCTGGAGAAGTGTCTATTAATTGTTGAGCTTTCCAAGGTCTTTGGTATAATACGAATATTAGTATGAGGGTACATAAAATCCTCGTAAGGTCCTCGACGTGGCTTTCGGAACACAAACGAGCTTCAGGGATGCGGGCTGAAAAATATAAAAATGTTCCGGTGAACCTTCTTCCCTTTTTCCATTCACTTGAAACCATATGTGTTGAGTTGTCTAAATATGGTCAAACGTATCGGTTAGGAACACCAAATCCTGTTTGAATAGTTAATAAGCGAGCAAATTCGTTTTGATGATACCAATCACAACTGGGTCCGAACTGAAAACATTGCATCGAGGTTCCCGATAAAAACATATTTATCGTTATGCGTTAGGAGATTTGTAAGATGACAAAGATTGAAGAATTAGCGGGGCTGGACATTTCATTTGTTCTCGGACCATATCAGGACGCCATAGATCGAGGCCTGAAAGAATTGAGAAATAATAAAATTATGGCACGTATCTGGGCGCATGATCACTCTGTCTGGAAGCCGGAGCCCGATGAAATCACAAACCGCCTGGGCTGGCTTCATGGTGCCGATGTTATGTCTGACAATATTCAGCAGCTCAAAGCATTCGCTGATACAGTTCGTTCTGATGGTTATACGCAGGCGCTGCTACTTGGGATGGGAGGATCAAGCCTTGCACCCGAGGTCTTCAGTAAAACCTTTGGTACTCGGGTCGGCTACCTTGATCTTGCGGTGCTCGACAGTACCGATCCGGATGCAGTGTTGATGCATGCAGAACAGCTTGATCCCCATCGTACCCTGTTGATCGTGTCCACCAAATCGGGTGGTACGGTCGAAACCCTTTCATTCTTCAAGTTTTTCTATAATTGGATGGTTGACGCACTGGGTAAAGAGCGGGCTGGAGAACACTTCATAGCAATCACGGATCCAGGCAGTTCTCTTGCTGACCTGGCTGAACGCTATCGATTCCGCACCATTTTTTTCAATGATCCGAATATCGGCGGCCGTTACTCTGCCCTGTCATACTTCGGATTGGTACCGGCTGTCCTCATCGGCATGGACATAAAGACTCTCCTTGACCGTGCGCTGATTATGTCTTCGAACTTTGAATCTTGTAACGGTCCCATCGGCGGCAATAACGATGGTGCTCGTCTCGGAGTGGTTCTGGGTGAAATGGCAAAAGCCGGTAGGGATAAAGTAACCATCGTCACATCTCCTGCCCTAGAAGGTTTCGGTGACTGGGTGGAACAGCTCATTGCGGAAAGCACGGGAAAAGAAGGAAAAGGTATTCTTCCTGTTGTTGGTGAAGAACAGGGAGCACCCGATAATTACGGAGATGATCGCCTGTTCGTCTATCTTCGACTGGATGGAGACTCGGTGTACAATGGAAGCATAGGAGAACTTGAGAAACACGGGCATCCGGTGGTTATCATCAGCCTGCGCGATCGATACGATCTGGGGAAACAGTTTTTCCTGTGGGAGATGGCAATCGCAGTAGCCGGACACCTCATGAATATCAACCCCTTCGATCAGCCGAACGTCGAGTCGGCCAAAGTGCTGGCTCGCCGGATGGTGACTGAATACAGAGAAAAAGGTTCTCTCCCTGATGAACCACCGTCCTTGAAAGATGGTGATATCATCGTTTTCGGCGGGCCCGAATCAGACACAGCGGCAAAAGCTCTCATCGATTTTATTGAAAGCAGTAAGGGTGATGGTTCATATGTAGCAATTCAAGCATATGTCAAACCTGATTCGGAGACGTTCAAGGCATTGCAAAAGTTCCGAATTAAATTGCGTAACCGGTTCAGAATGGCAACAACCCTCGGCTATGGACCTCGCTTCCTGCATTCAACCGGTCAACTGCACAAGGGCGACGCCGGTGCGGGGATCTTCATCCAGGTCACATCAGAGAACATTCATTATGTTTCAATTCCTGATGAGGCTGGGAAATCAGTCTCGTCCATGAGTTTTGGGGTGCTTAAAAAGGCCCAGGCTCTGGGAGACAGGGATGCTTTGCGAAATGCTGGACGACAGGTGATACGCTTCCATATGGTGCGAGATGTGGTTGGTGGATTGAACCGATTGGGTAGGAGTATATGACCGTGCAATACTGATATATGGTTTCCATTACCATGCCCGTTCCTGCGATGATCATGGTACTGGGGGTGGTGTAGTCTCCAGTTGAATTCATCCTACAAAACAGGCATTTTCGGAACATTAAAGGACGTCAAGGATACTATAATGAGTATGGACATCTCAGATATCAAGAAAAAGGCAGCCGAATATGCGGTCCAATTCATTGAATCAGGGATGATTGTGGGACTGGGGCACGGCAGTACTGCAATATTTGCAGTTCGTCGCCTTGCCGATCTATTACAAAATAAAGAACGGACAGACATTCTTGCTGTTCCCTGTTCTCTTCATGTGGAGGAGGAGGCACGGCGGCTCGGTATTCCGCTGACCACACTAGATGAACATTCCCATATTGACCTTACCATCGATGGTGCCGATGAAGTGACCGAAAAACTGGAGGTAATCAAGGGCGGTGGCGGTGCGCTGCTCCGCGAGAAAATGGTAGCGCAGGCGAGCCGTCGAGAGATAATTGTTGTCGATCATACAAAACTGACACCGGTCCTCGGTACGAACTGGCCCGTACCGATTGAGGTTATTCCCTTCGGCTGGCGGTTCCAGGTCCGTTATCTCGAGTCCTTGGGGGCCCACCCCATATTACGAAGAGATATGCGGGGGAATAAATTTACAACCGACCAGGGTAATTATATTCTCGATTGCTATTTCGGTCCAATACAAGAGCCGGACAAGATAGCAATCATGCTGAGTGAACGTGCCGGTATCGTCGAGCACGGGCTCTTTCTCGGTTTGGCAACGGATGTTGTTATTGCAAGTGAAAAGGGCGTGCGACATATCAAAGCAGGAACGACTGTCCTGCCGGAGAAGTAGACAAATGACAGGTTGTCCGCAGTAAACCCTCACTCTGTGTAAGATGTCGACCCTGCCTTGATACATTCAGTAATCGTTGAAGAGGAAAAAGAAAAGTCCCGTACTTCACCCAACCCGGATAAACGGGAAATCGAAATTCGTAAATCGGGTTCCCATATTCGATTTTCGAATTTATTTTCTGCCGGAAAGGCTTTCGTTGTGTTTCGTATCTCAACCAAATCTACAACTTACGGCCAAATTCTTTTGCCATTTTTGCAAGAACTTTACAATTAAGGGACTAAGAGAGGAGAAAACGATGGAGATAGCCATACTCGGTCTCGGGAAGATGGGAAGTAATATGGCCCGCAGACTTGCACGGGGTGGTCATGATGTTGTCGTTTTTAACCGTACCGTCGAAAAGGCCCATAGTCTTGCAGAGGATGAGAAGCATATGTCGTCCGTGAGCACGTTAGGGGAACTTGTTGATCATCTTGCGCCGCCTCGTGTTTGCTGGGTCATGGTTCCGGCAGGTATTGCTACCGATGAAATGATTGATGCATTGCTCGAAATATTGACCAGCGGTGATACGATTATTGATGGCGGCAACTCCTTCTATCAGGATTCGGTGCGACGTTCTGCTCGCATATCGGAAAAGGGACTTCATTTCATCGATGTTGGTACCGGTGGCGGTATCTGGGGACTGACGAAAGGGTACAGTATGATGATTGGGGGAGAGAAGCCGGAGATCGACCGACTGCAATCTATTTTTGAGACCCTGGCTCCTGCTCCCGATAAGGGATGGGGGTATGTCGGTCCGGCCGGTGCCGGTCATTTCGTTAAAATGGTTCACAACGGGATCGAATACGGATTGATGCAGGCCTATGCCGAAGGTTTTGAAATTATGAAAACGAAAAGAGATTTCGACTTGGATTTGAAGAAAATTTGTGAAATCTGGCGATACGGCAGCGTGGTTCGTTCGTGGCTCCTGGATTTAATATCGGCTGCCCTTTCCGAAGACCAGGACCTGCGTACCGTCAGAGGCTGGGTTGCCGATTCGGGTGAGGGCCGATGGACTGTAGCCGAAGCAATTAATCAGGATGTGGCCGCACCGATTATTACGCTCTCACTCTTAATGCGCTTTATCAGCCGTCAGGATGAAAGTTATGCGGCGAAACTTCTTGCCGCCATGCGCCATCAATTCGGCGGTCATGGTGTCGTTGATTCAGATAAGGAGAAGGAGTAAATCCGGAGATATTGTTTTATCTTTTATGACTTTAATGGGTTACAACGAATCAATCGGTGTAAATGGCTCACAAAGAAATTGTGGCAAAAAGATCAAAGATTATCATCAAAGAAACTTCTGAACGTCTGGCCATCGCTGCCGCCGACATGTTTGCCGATCGTGCCCGGACCTGTATATCGGAACGCGGGAGCTTTGCGGTTGCCATTTCAGGCGGGTCAACACCGAGAGCCATGAATAAACTGCTGGCCTCGGAGTCATATCATGACACGATACCCTGGGATAAGGTTCATATTTTCTGGGTCGATGAGCGATGCGTTCCGGAAGATGATACAGCCAGCAACTACGGAAACGCCAAAACTGATTTTATCAATCGTGTTCCGATTCCGAAAAATAACGTCCATCCAATACCCTTCAATGTTTCTCCGGAGGAAAGAAAGAGACAGTACGAACATGAACTCAGAGAATTTTTTCAGATTACAAAAGATATATTTCCCATGTTTGATATGATATTTCTCGGTATGGGAAGGGACGGACACACGGCCGCTCTCTTTCCCGGACAGACATCACTTTTGGAAAACAAACAATTAATCCTCGTCGTCAAAGGCGGAGATCCCGATGTCAGTCGCGTGACGATGACGATTCCTGTTTTAAACAATTCGAGGCAAACGGTAATTCTTGTTTCAGGAAAAGAAAAGGCAGCTGTCATGCAAGGGGTATTGTCGAGTCAACCGGATTCCGGTCGATTACCCGTTCAAATGGTACAACCTCAACGGGGTGAGTTAATCTGGATGCTCGATCGTGATGCTGCATTGCTAATCTCAGAATAAGTGACTTCGTAAACCGCCTCTTTCAAAGCACAATCAAAAGGGGGACGAGAAACAATGATCAAAGACGATGAGCAACATGATGCAATACAGGAAGCCGTCTTGGCAAAATGTTCAGTTCAGGATGGCGGGATCTCCGGAACAGCCCGTCTTGTTGATAAAGAACAGGATCCCTGTACCATTGTCATATTCGGTGCGTCGGGGGATTTGACGCAGAGAAAACTGGTACCTGCCCTCTATCGACTCTATTCGGAAGGTGGACTCCCGGACTCATTTCTTGTCGTGGGAACCAGCAGGACAGAAATGGGCAATGACGGATTCAGGGATAAAATGAAAAAAGCAATTCCTCTCTATTGTGACCTTGATAGGGCAATGTGGAAAGATTTTGCTTCTCGACTTTACTATCATCCGGTTGACTACCATGAAGTTTCAGCATTTATGAGCCTTCGTGATTTTCTTGAACACATTGAGGAACAAAATCATTTGATGGGTAACCGGATATACAACCTCGCCATTCCGCCGTCGCTCTATAAAACCACAATTCAAAATCTCGGGCAGTCAGGACTGTCCGACCAAAAGAAACGCAAACATGGATGGATACGCGTTGTCATTGAGAAACCGTTTGGTAGAGATTTAGAAACAGCTATCGACCTGAATAATACGCTCCGTAAGAATTTTGATGAACACCAGATATTTCGGATTGATCATTACCTGGCAAGAGAAACGGTACAAAGTGTCTTAATGTTTCGTTTTGCAAATTCAATTTTTGAGCCTCTTTGGAATAGAAATTATATAAGCAATATCAGTATCATCGCAGCCGAATCTCTTGGTGTTGAACATCGTGCAGGTTATTACGAAGAAGCGGGCGTCCTGAGAGATATGTTCCAAAATCACATGATGCAGCTTTTTGCCATGACTGCCATGGAACCACCTTCCCTCTTTGAAGCGGAACGGGTCAGAGATGAAAAAGTCAGGTTGTTCAGATCTCTTCGGCCCTTCACATCAGTTGATCAGGGGGAAGATGTCATTCTCGGGCAATATGACGGAGGAATCATTGAGGGTACAGAGGTTCCTGCCTATCGGGATGAACCGGGGATTAATCCCGAATCACTGACTCCGACTTTCGCAACAATGAAAGTCTTTGTCGACAGCTGGCGTTGGCAGGGAGTTCCCTTTTATCTTACATCGGGAAAACGAATGGCCAGAAAACTGACGGAGATCATTATAAATTTTAAAGAGGTTCCTCATTCCGTATTTCGAACTGTTCTCGGTGAACATATCTCGACAAACAGATTGATTATGGGAATACAGCCTGATGAAAGGATTACACTGACCTTTCAGACCAAAAATCCGGGAGCTCGGATTTCCTTACGATCCGTTACCATGGATTTCAATTATCTGCAAAACTATAAAGGTCCTGTTCTGGATGCTTACGAGAAAGTATTACTGGATGTTATCGGCGGCGACCACATGCTTTTCTGGCGGCAGGATGGCATAGAACTGACCTGGGCCTTTCTGACACCGATTCTGGAATTTTGCGAAACATGTTCTGATCGGTCGGATCGTCTTTTCTTTTATAAAAGCGGAACCTGGGGACCGGAGCCCGCCGGGGACATAATGAAATCCCATGACCATAAATTTCAGGGCAAGACGGACTCATGAGTCTCAAAACTCGGAATAAGTCATTTTTCCACTGAAGAGAAATTGTGGTACAAGAGACGTACAGCCGTTTTGATTAACGGTGAGTTATATATTTGGTCCTGTTTTCCATAAACTCTTTATATATCTGATAATGCTCCGTTTCTTCGTATTTGATTGTTTTTACGGGAATGTGATCAAAGCTGCAAATTGTTGCTTCCGGGCACGCAAGGAGGATTGGTGAATGGGTGGCGATGATAAATTGAGCATGTCCTGCCCGGCTCATACCCTCCAGTAACTGGAGTAACTGTACTTGACTTCTCGGTGAGAGGGCTGTTTCGGGTTCGTCTAAAAAATAGAGTCCCTTGATTTTATAACGTGCCTTGAATAGTGACATGATCGATTGACCGTGTGATTGGGTCATAAGTGATTTACCGCCGAAGTATTTCAGCATACCTGGATCTGCAGCAGCCCATTCATCCAGTGATTGGGCAAAATCACGAAAAATATCGGACGAGAAATAAGATCCCGGTACCTGACCATCGGTCCATTCTACAGTAAGATATCGAAAGAATGTTTTTTCGTAGGGATTATTTTCAAACCGGGTCCTTTCATTATATCGCCAAATATGGATTTGACACCTTATGCAGATAGCTTCGAGCAGGGTTGATTTGCCGGTGCCGTTTTCACCGACGAAAAACGTCACGGGAGATGTGAAAACCATACTTTTTGTCTGGTGAAAAACTTTCAGATTAAAAGGATAATATTTGTCTGTGGGGTACTTTTCGGGATGTAATGAAATTTTATTGAGGTGCATCGCTTCTTCTTCCCATTTCCGTATTCCATTCTCATAATATGGTAAAAGGATACTTTGTTTGTGTAGAGAGGAAATGATGGGGACACTATAAGGCAACGCCTATTGCCTGTCAATATCGGATGAGAATCGAGATGATTCTTGCTGTGTCGGGCGATGAGGATACCGCACGCATCTATCTCAAAACCCCGTGACCCGGTATACCTCTTCAATGCTTGTTATTCCTTCAAGAACTTTACGCGCACCATCCTGCGTTAAGGTCATCATGCCATATTTAACGGCGTTTTCCCTTATTGTGTTTGCATCTGATGTCTTGAGGATCAGCTTTTTCAGAGGATCGTTAAGGACCATCACTTCAAATATGGCTGTTCGTCCTTTATACCCCGTATTCATGCAGGCAGGACATCCCGTATTCCTGAATAATTTCCGGTTATCGAGTCCATCCTTCTCAATGCCGATGCGTGCCAGTGATTCATCATCAGGAACATACGGTTCTTTGCAATCGGGGCAGAGGATTCTGATAAGCCTCTGGGCTATGATTGCGATAACGGAAGACGATACCAGGAAGGGTTCCATTTCCATATCAATAAGGCGAGTAATCGAACTGGCCGCATCGTTTGTGTGGAGCGTAGAAAAAACCAAATGGCCCGTCAGTGATGATTGTATGGCAATTTCGGCCGTTTCCGTATCTCGAATTTCTCCTACTAAAATTACATCGGGATCCTGCCTTACGATAGATCGCAGTCCGTTGGCAAATGTAAGATCAATCTTCGGGTTGACCTGTATCTGGCCGATACCTTCTATCTGATATTCTATCGGGTCCTCTATGGTAATAATATTAATTTCTGAGCTGTTAATAGTAGATAAGGCTGCGTAAAGTGTCGTCGTTTTGCCGCTTCCCGTCGGGCCCGTTACGAGAACAATTCCATGGGGAGAATGAATAATATTATTCAGGAGTTTAAGCCTTTCTCTGTCAATACCCAGATCGTCCAGTTTGAAGATCGTGCTCGTTTTATCAAGGAGTCTCAAGACAGTTCTCTCGCCAAAAGCTGTCGGGATTACTGAGACTCGAATATCAACAAGTTTGTCTCCTATCTTGATATCTAATCTTCCATCCTGTGGAAGTCTCTTTTCGGCAATGTCGAGTTTCGCCATTATTTTGATTCTCGAAGCCAGAGATGATTGAATTCCCTTTGGCAGATTCATAATGTTGTATAAAACACCATCGATTCGATATCGAATAATAAGGGATTTTTGAAAGGGTTCAAAGTGAATATCACTGGCCCGTGCTTTAACGGCCCTCGAAAGTACAAGGTTAACCAGTTTGATAACCGGCGCATCACTCGTATCATCGAGGAGATCTGCCGTTTCCTCGATTTCAGAAATAATACTGTCGGGAGATTCACCATTCATGTCCTGGATGAATTCATCAGCAGATTCGTTATTCAGATCATATGCTACATTGATGGCTGAAAGGATGGCAGCCTGTGTTGAAAGAATTACAGGAACATCATCCCAATTAAGGATGTGGCGAAGATCGTCAAGGGATTGAAAATCAGTGGGATCATGAATTGCTATGACCGCTTCATTTTCCGTTTTGATGGGGACTATCTTATGCTTCTTCAAATACTGAATAGGGATCTGTTTCGTAAAGTCTATTTTTAGGTCTTCTCTGGGCAGATCAGTCCGGAAAGGAATGCCGAATTCAGTACTCATTGCACTGAGGAGTTCAATTTCAGAAGCGGCCTTTTGCTGTATTAATATGTCGACAATGCTACCGCCCGCGGTATCGCGGAGAGTCTGGGCATCCGCAATTTTATCTTCGGAAAGGCCGAGTCCTTTTAAAGAATATATTTGGGTCATAGCATTGCTTTAGGGTACATATTTTTTGCTATATAGCCAATGAATTGTATTGCATGTCACTCACAGAAGTCAACATTGAAAACGCACTGCGAGCCCAATACCTTCAGTTTATCTCAGGGAGCTTCAATGCGTTTTTCTTTAATTTGATAACCATCTAACACAGTGTTACTATTCTGGCAAAATCGACCGTATGTTTCAATTAATAATTAGAGATAAGAAATGAGGATAAGTAACAATAAACAGATAATAAAGAGTCCCATTCCAATGTGAAAGCCGTAATAGTATTTTACTCCTTCATTGCTCAGGACCTGCTTTGCCGGTAATGGAATTTGAAAAATGACAGAGGGGTCTTTAAGTATTGTAAGTTTTTCCTTTGCGATATGCCGACGTATCA
This sequence comes from Deltaproteobacteria bacterium, assembly GCA_016935565.1. GTDB lineage: Bacteria > Desulfobacterota > Syntrophia > Syntrophales > UBA6807 > JAFGQS01. Next base: position 11,402 of record JAFGQS010000072.1, on the reverse strand, counting down.
TTATAAAGTAAAGAAAGCTGCAGGCAAAGCCGGAAAGTCCTATTACCAGGATGATAACATGAATGTGAGAAAAGAAACTGTATAGTTTCATCATTATTGTTTACTGTCTCAGAGGAGCCGAGAAAATCAGACCGTGACTTAACCGGATTACGTCTTCATTTCCCGTATAATCTATGTCGGAAACATCTCTCTGCATATGTGCTGTGAGTCTGCCATAACAATCAATATCAAGGTTCTACCGCACTCTCCAACCTGCAACTTCCCCTTTGGCCCTTATTGAAATGGTAATCATCTTCCTTCTTTTCATATGTTATAAAATATAAGTAAGCCGAATCTGAAAAGTATAAATAACTCGGTTAGTTCCATATCGTAATTGACCAAAAAGGCAATGTGAAAAAAGTGTGGGTAAAATAACGGGTAAAAACAGGTAGTACTTGCCTGTTTTGACGGTATTGGGGGGGCAAAGAAAGATTTTTATAAGAAATTTTTGTATCTCTTCATTCGGCGATATGTGCAAGGTTATAATTGATTGCCCCGCATGGTGTTTGCGTCAGGTTTCCGTTCAGTCGATTGTTTGTCTGCCACCTGGCAGCTCTGCTTCATTCACGTGGAGATCCCCATTTTGGGAAGTACGTAGGCCTGTAAAAAAACCCAAATCGCTATGACTAATAAGAGGACTAACAGTTCTTCCATAAATGTTTTTCCTTCAAGTTCATTGTTTCTGTTTAATAATATATTCATTGCAGGCAGCAAAGCAAGAAAATAGTCAAAGTATAATTTTTGTATGATTCGACAGGTGAACGCTATATATGCAGCGCGATCAATGTAAGTTCTTGATACGTTTTATTTAATGTGTCACGCAATTGTATAAAATCGCTTCTTTATGCGTCTGAATTTCCGAAACCTTTGAACCGTGTCACGAGAGGTGTTTCTCAAATATGATATTCATATTGATGAGAATTGTAAGTCATACTGCAGATTATGGTAAAAAAACGTAGTGAGGGATATCTGATTATTACCAGTTCAATTGTAACGATCGGCTCAGTTCTCGATAAGTAGAAAAAGATAGGCTGTTGTTAAAAAAGAACGGGAATCCGGTAAAATGTCTTGATTATTAAAACCGATATTCGAAACTGTCGCCATTTGATAGTGAGAAGTTGCTTTTTTCTGAATTTTTATCGATTTTAAGAAAATAATTAATTCCTAAAGACTCCTCTATTACCTGGATGTTTTCGATCTCTTTTTCGGGGATCGTCCGTGCGAAATCAAACATATCATCTTTATGCCGATATATTAATTTCCAATCATATATGTATTCCATGACGAACCTGAGATCTCGAGGGTTATTAAGACTGAAGTTTCCCACTATTAATGAACCACCCGGCTTTACGAGGTCAAAAAGATTTTTTGTTAATGCAACGGTGCCACGACTGTCATCTAATGGGAAAGTCTTAATATAATCGAATAAACCGGAGCTGTAAACTAAATCAAAGTCTTCTTTTCTCAAATAATCTAATTCATACTTTAACGAGCTGAAAATTATATTGAGACCCTTAAAATCTGTTCGAGGATGGCAAAATCTCTCCATCAACTTCCGTGGCCGTGCTGTTAGATAATTTCCGGAAATTATCTGGAAGGCGTTTGCCAGGGCATATTTGAATCGATGGTCTTTATCCGAAACGGTAAACTTTTTTAAAGTATCCATATCGTGATCGAGGGCAATAAATTGAAAGTCATCTTCAATAAAGACATCAAGAAGTTCTGTCATTTCTTGTGCCGGACCGGCGGCCAGACTCAGAATTTTTCCGCCATTTGCTTTGATAATTTGTTGGGTTAAATACAATTTCCTGTTTCTGACTGCTTGGCATGCTTTGGTAGATACTGCATGTTTATGCAAAAACATTCCAAAGGGAGTCTTGCCCTCAAATTGATTTCTGTAAATAAAGCTCATCATCGATGCATCACCGGGATAACCATTCGGTTTATTCATGATTCTCCAATAGAAGGGAGCTTCCTGGACGATTTCATGATATCTGGTATTCCTGATGAAATTTTGATGTGCCTCCTGGTATTCTGCATCAAAATTGCTGGTGATTGCCCCCAGATCATTCATGAGTTCAAAACGCCATGGTTCAAATTTCTCAAGTTCCTGAGATAATCTTTCTTCCAAATCAAGGCCTCTTTCAGAGAACGAATTTAACTTTTCCCTGATAGCGATATGTCCCTTTTCGAGTTCGCTAAATACTTTCTTGAATCTTCTGTTGATACCTGCCATCCGAATCTCCTGCGTCATAGGACTTGCCATCTCGATACCCCGTTGATATGAATACCGTGTTTCAACATTCTAAGTCATATCATTTGCGTAGTGACTGAAAAATCTTGACAGTGAATAAACGTGATTACATTTTCACGTAAACATTAGTGCCTTCTCCCTGAAAGTGATTCCGCCGGATAATGAACATCATTGTCTTACATGATACAAAGCTGGTAATCCTGCACCGGGATATGCGCAGCGGTTTGGTTATAATCCAGGATGTCTCTGATCTTACGGGATATCTGCTTTATATCAAAAGGTTTCTGGATAAATCCGTCACATCCGCGGTCCAATATTTTGACAGCTTCTCCGGACATACTGTATCCGCTGGAGAGCAGAACTTTTACATTCGGGTTGATTTCTTTGAGGACGTCGTAAGTCTTTCCGCCACTCATGCCCGGCATAACCATATCGAGGATTACCATGTCGATTTCATTCTTTTTTATCTTGTAAATATCAATGGCTTTTCCCCCGCTTGTTGCACTTATCACCTCGTAACCAAGCTTTTGTAGCATGCCGCTTGCAACATGGATGATCATTTCTTCATCATCAATAAGAAGAATTGTTTCAGTTCCTTTCAAAGCCTTGTGATACGATGGCTCTTGCAGAGCGACAATTTCGTCATGAGAAGCGGGAAGATACAAGCTAAACGTGCTTCCTTTGCCTGCCTCACTTGAGACTTCGATAAAACCATCATGGTTCTTTATAATACCGTACGCCGAGGCAAGACCTAAACCGGTTCCTCTGCTCATTTCCTTGGTCGTGAAAAACGGATCGAATATTTTTTTCTGGGTTTCCACATCCATGCCGATTCCCGTATCGGTCACGCTGACCTTTACGTATCTACCCGGCTTAATGCCATCTTCATTCATCTGTTCCGTATCAAGAGAGACATTCTCAGTGAGAATATTGAGATTTCCCCCTCCCGGCATAGCCTGCCAGGCATTGACAAACAGGTTCAATAATACCTGTTCAATCTGGCCGCGATCCACATTGACACTCCAGATGTCATCCTGGTAATTCGTGTAGATAGTTATCTCTTTTTTTGTGCGTCCGAACATTTCAGAACTCTTTTGAATCAGTTTATTGAGGTCCGTCGATTTAACTTCATATTTTCCACCTCGGGCAAAACCCAATAACTGCCTCGTTAATTCCGCACCTCTCATGACGTATTGCTCTGTGTTCTTTATTTTTTCGAAATGTGGATGGCTGGAATCGATATCCATGAGAATGAGAGAAGCATTTCCCTGAATACCCATGAGCAGATTGTTGAAATCATGAGCTATACCTCCGGCCAGGGTGCCGAGGGCTTTCATTTTCTGTGCTTGTTCGAGCTTTCCTTCGAGTTCCTTGCGCTGTTCCTCAGCTCTCTTGCGTTCTTCGATTTCCGATCTCAGCTCTTTGTTTGTGAGTGTTAATTGAGATGTTCGTTCCTGAACAATATTTTCAAGGCGGCGGTTTGCAGCCCTTACCTTTTCGCGCTCGTTTTCCACTTGGAAGGCCAGAAAAAAATCTCTCCGTGTATAATATTCTATAGAATAACATGAAAACATTCCGACCAGATTTGCACTGATAAAGAAAAAATTATTGCTCATGAGGATAGAGAAAGGCGTGTTGCTGATCCATATAGCCACAATTTCATAGAGGGCAACGAGAATCCATCCTGCGGTTGTGGCCCAGAGGAAGCGAACTCTTGTAAATGTATATCCCCATATCAAGACAAGGATCAATCCGGCATAGTAAGAATAATTAACCGGTGGAGGGATAATGTAGATCATTAAAATGATGGCAAAACCGGAGACGATCATTGCAGTTGCAACGGATGGTTGGAAATATTTCTTAAACTGTTTGGAATAGGAAAATGCTATGACCCCTAAAAGACTGGGCCAAACGATTGCAAAGCGAATAAACCAGAGTGTAGCCTTCAATTCCGGTACTAATAGCGCATCGAGGATACCGAAAAAACCGTACAAAAATATCCCGGCGAGAAGGGATAACCTCACTGCCTTCAGGGAATTCACACAGTAATCATTAAGAAAAGCTTCTTCAAGATCTCCCGGAAAAGACAGTGATATGGGATTTAACTCCATTTCGTGCAATCCGGGAGATGTAGCCGGCATAATAAAGTCTTTATGGGCGTTCATGCTTTCCTCGGTCAGAACTATAGTTTGGGTGTATACAACGTATCGGAATATAAGATGAATACCTTAAGAAAAAAATGAATGAGTGATCAATTTGGCTAATGCCGGGATATGTTGATTACACGCACAGATTGTCTGCGTGTAATAATGTTTTTCGAAGAGATATATTTCTGTTACATAAATTTCGGTTGGTGGTGGAAATGCATAGATGTTTTCGTGAAGAATATTTTATCCATACCATCTCTGTTTGTCTGTGTGAAAATCAAAAAATACAAGTAGGTTACGACTCTCAATACCGTATCAGATTCATCGTGTGTCAATCTGCATCGATCTTTTGCGAGAGCTACCCACTTATTTGGTCACATCACCTCTGAGGCCGATTTCATCTGCCACTTCACGCATTCCCATAATGGTGTCTTCAATGAGCTCACTCACGTCCACACCGAGCATATCGGCCCCTTTCTGGATAATCGACCGGTCGACACCGGCGGCAAAGGCAGGCGATTTCCATTTTTTCTTCACTGATTTGACCGTCATGTCCATGACACTCTTTGACGGTCTGACCAGCGCATTTGCTTGAACAAGACCGGTCAATTCATCAATGGCATAGAGGGTTTTTTCGAGAAGAGTCTTCGGTTCCACATCCGAGCATATGCCCCAGCCATGAGAGGTGACGGCACGGATATACTCTTCAGGCCAGCCATCCTTCTCGAGAATTTCTCGCGTTTTCGTACAGTGCTCATCGGGATATTTTTCATAATCGAGATCGTGAACAAGACCGATAACGCCCCATTTTTCTTCATCTTCACCGTGTTTTCTTGCACTATAGCGCATCACGCCTTCAACGGCGTACGCGTGTTTACGCAAGCTGTCACTTTCATTGTATTCATGTAAAACTTTTAATGCCTCCTCTCGGGTTGGTGCATTGCTACCCATTTTATATGCTCCTTTCGTCAGTTATTTTCATAGAGTATGCTGGCAAATCTTTTATGTTCGCAGGAGAACCGCTGCAAAAAATCCGTCAGTTCCATGACGATGGGGATAGGTCTTGAAAAAACCGTTTTCATCTAACATGTCGAAGTTCATGATTGCATGTGGTGTCATTTGTCTGTAGTCAGGATGAGTTGATAAAAAGTCACGGACAACATTTTCGTTTTCCTCAGATTCGATACTACAGGTGCAGTAAACGATAATCCCCCCCTTTTTCGGGTAACGTGCTGCCGAGTGTAATATTTTTTTTTGTAAAATGGTACTGTTTTTTATGTCATGTTCCTTGATTCGCCATTTGATTTCAGGGTTTCTCCTGAGCGTTCCGAGGCCGGAACAGGGAGCGTCAACAAGCACCCTGTCGAACTTTTCGTGATAATTTTTTCCGAGGTCTTCAGTGGCATTACCCATGAGTTGCACGGTAATTGTTATATCCAGTTTTTCAGACAGTGTTTGTAATGCCTGACTTTTCTTGCGGTTGATATCCACGGCAAGGATTTTACCGCTGTTTCTCATTAATTCGGCCAGATGCGTCGTCTTGATTCCGACACCGGAACACAGATCAAGGAGTGTTTCACCCGGTTTCGGATCTGTGATATATGCAACAAGCTGGGACGCCTCATCCTGAATCTGTAAATATCCATCCGTGTATAGTTGAAGTTTTTGGATCGGGGAGGAGGGATTCGGTATAATTATTCCACTGCTGGAGAATTCAGTTTCCCTGACATCATAACCATCTTTACGAAGTTTTCTCACGATTTCGTCACGGTCGGTTTTGATGGTATTTACCCGCAGAGTCAGTGGCGGCGTTTCGTTATTGCATTTACAGAGTGATATTGTTTCGTCCATGCCGAATCGTTTCGTCCATCGTGCAACAATCCATTCGGGGTGAGAATGGACAATCGATATATATCGTATCGGTTCTTTTTCAATGGCAGGATAGATAATTGTATCAATTGTTCTCAGAGCATTTCTAAGGATTGCATTAACAAGACGGTCACGGCCTGGATATTCCCGCTGTGTAATCTTTACCGCTTCGTCCACTGCTGCAAATGCCGGTATTCTGTCGGTATACATAATCTGGTAGAGTGCGGTTCTCAGGATATTTTTGAGGCCGATTTCCATCGATTTCGGTTTTCCTTTGTACAGCGACGAGATGATCCAGTCCAGGTGGTTTCTCATTCTGAGCGTACCGTAAACAAGCTCGGTAAGAAGGCGCCGGTCACGAACATTGGTTATGTAATCTCTTGAAAGGTATGAATTCAGAAGTGGTTCCGCATAAGCGTTCTTTTGATCCACCCTGTTTAAAATGTTTACGGCAAGACCGCGGGGACTGCTTTTCATCTAAATATCCAAAATTGTATTTTCATTGAGGTCATCATCTTTTATATTGATTTTCATAATGAATTGCAACCGTCATCATTCATTGTCGACAAGGAAAATTACAAAATAGAGTGATAACAAAAACCGGTTGTATATATCATATGGCAGAAACGAATGTAGGTTCACGAGATCATCGAAAACAATCGTTGATTGCTCGGCCTATCTGTGATAGTTTTTCTTCAAATCTATCAGAGGGGCTCACGATGATTCATGAGCGTCCCACCTCAGATTCATGGAAAACAAAACCAACCGATCGGTTTATTCTCAAGTGGATTAAATGTCACTTGTCCGCTCGAATCACACCGAGGCTGCTTCATATTAACTGGTTGCAACCGTGGATTTTAACCGTATTTTCAGCCGGCCTCGGTATTTTAGCGGGGATTATCTATGCAACAGGAATGGGATGGCTGGCAGGATTAACTGCGGCCGTATCTCAGGTATTTGATGGTGTCGATGGACAATATGCACGATTAACAGACAGGCAAAGCCCGGCTGGAGCATTCTGGGATTCAGTACTCGACCGGTTTGCTGACGGGGCGATGATGATCGGCATGATTCTTTACCTGGTACGACTACCTGTTCATGTGTCCCTGTGGATCATTGTTGTTTTAGGTTCGCTGGCACTTATCGGGAGTAACGGTGTCAGTTATTCCACTTCACGAGCTGAAAATCTGGGTATTGATCTGGGGAGACCTACATTAGCCAGCAAGGGGACACGATCGGCAGTTATGATTTTGTGTGCACTCGGAACAGTATGCTGGCCGGCCTTACCACTTCTTGCTCTCATGTACCTCGTTATTCACCCCAATGCGGTACTCATCATGAGACTCGTAAGAGCCCATAAAAGTTTCGGTTATAACCGTTAAGTCAATAAATTGTTTCCGCAATTAAAAAATGAGTTCTGTATCAGCTAGCGCTCATTATGGGAGGAGATTGAAAAATGGTAAAAACCGGCGTTATCCATGGCCGATTCCAGATAGTGCATAATGATCACATGAAATATCTTCTTGCCGGCAAGGCCAGATGTGAGCATCTCATTATCGGCATTACAAATCCTGATCCCACATTGACCGGGGAGGACACTGCGGATTTCCTGCGCAGCCAGCTCATTTCGAACCCTTTGAGTTATTATGAACGATACATTATGGTTAAAAATGCCCTGTTGGAGGCGGGTGTTAATTCCCGGGAATTTTCCATCGTTCCTTTCCCTGTTAACTTTCCAGAATTATACCGGTATTATGTTCCTCTTGATGCCACCTTTTTTCTCACTATCTATGACGAGTGGGGAAAAAAGAAGCTCGACGTGTTTCAGTCACTGGGATTGAAAACGGAAATTATGTGGGAACGATCGATTGAGAATAAAGGATTAACCGGCACTGAGATCCGCAGGCGGATCGTTTCAGGGGTTGCCTGGAAACACCTGATTCCTCCGAGTACCCATATGCTTTTACGAAAATGGGGAGTCCTGAAGCGTTTACGGGATTTGAAAACTTCATAAAAAACCCGTCTTTATATATTTATCATGAGTTCATTGTAACTGTAATCATTTAAACTTTAAAGGACCGAGAGGAAACGGCGACGATGAATATACGACTGAAAGGATGTTATCCCGGTGCCATTGGTAAAATAACTGAGCTGCACGCTACGTATTATTATAAGAACTGGGGATTTGATGTTTCTTTCGAAACCCAGGTTGGGAGGGAGCTATCTGAATTTATCAGTGGTTTTGAGGAAGAAAGGGATGGGTTTTGGATTGCAGCAGTAGACGGACAGTTTGCAGGTTCAATCGCCATTGATGGTCGCAGGGGAAACGTCGATGGTGTCCGTCTGCGGTGGTTTATCGTGCCGCCCGAGTATCAGGGCAAAGGTATCGGAAGGACATTACTCAGAACAGCTCTGACCTTTTGTAAAAACATAGGCTATACCTATGTCTATCTGTGGACATTCAAAGGACTCGATGCGGCGCGCGCCCTTTACGAAGCAGAAGGGTTTCGACTGCGAGAAGAGCACAATGTGAAACAATGGGGCAATGTGATAGCAGAGCAGAAGTTCGTTTTGCAGTTTGAAAATTGAATGTCAGACCGAATACACCAAGGATGAATGACAATTCATTAAAATCATTGTATCCTTCGGCGAGACTGAGGCAGTGCTTCAGTAATCGTGGACGGCTGATCTGTCGGTTACCAAAAATAAACTCAATGCGCAGCGGAAAGCTACCGTACAACAGGGATTTAAACAAAAAATCCTTGATATTCATATGTTTTAAGGGTACAAAGTAATTCTGTTAAGTCATTTTATGGATGTTTCAAACTTTGAAAGAAGGAAAGATAAGTGAGTGTTGCTTCTGTAACGGATGGCTTGATGATCGAGATGCTTCCGGTCCTTCCGGTTGTAGATGAGAGACTGCCGTCCGTTGACCGACAATCCAGTACTCAGTGGCAGATGATACCAACTGCCACTGAACGGCCTTCTTCACAATCATGGAGGAACACGCAGTGTTACCCGGAACCTGTGATTACCTATGAAAATGTGTGTTTCAATGGATTATCACATTATTCAAACACGCCCCCACAAAATTTCAGCAAGGGGATGATTATTGATGTCTGGGTATAATGACCCAGGATTTCGATAGTTGTTTCTTAAAGAAAATCCAACCGTTACATTTTTAAAATATCGGAGACATGAACCAGCGAAATATTCTGGTTTCGATAGTATTTTAAAAAGTCTCCGATGGCCTTAGCTGTTTCAAAAAAAGGATGTCCGATTCCAATCGCATATCCATATTTCCGTGCCAGTTTCATGAGATTTCCAAGTCGGTAAAGGATGGCTGACTCGCTCCGTGTATTGTCCAGGAATATGTTCCTGCGGGCAGCGGTTACCTGGAGTTTTTTGGCAGTCTTAAAGGCCTGAGAATGGTTCGTTGTGAGGCTGTCGATGAAAAAGAGGTCATTCCTTTTAACCACTTTGAGAGTTTCGGTCATTTCGTGCTGACATTCCGTAAATCGTGAACCCATATGATTATTCACACCGATAGCATAAGGCACATCGGAGATATTATCTTCAATGATCCTGGTTATTGTTCTGGTTTTGTCTCCCACATAGAGAGCACCGGGACCGGGATCAAGATGGGCGTTGTGTGGTTCCATCGGCTGGTGAAGCATTATTTCATGTCCCTGCTTATGAATTTCCATTGCAAGAGAACAGGTGTTTTCCAGCCGCGGTAGCACGGAAAAGGTTATAGGAATATCAAGATCAAGAAATTGCCTTGTTCGAGAAAGACTGTTTCCGATATCATCGATAATCAGTGCTACCCGGGGCCGGAAAACAGAAGTACCTTCAAATGTCTCACAGGCAAATGCCTTGGAGATACTATTCACACCGAGGAAGCATCCTGCCATCATAGAGGCGCTTTTACGTAAAAAGTTCCTTCTGTCCATTTTTTTGTCTTTTTCTGCGTTACGCTAATGTAGAACAGTGAAATTACCAAGTACCTAATGACCAATATCCAATAACAGGGTGACGGAAAAACTACAAAATAGAGGAACTTTCCACATTTGATACAATATGTTGTGGTTAATGTCAAGAAAAATACAATATATTGATTTGGTATTAATGGGCCGCCATTGATAACGAGACGGTTCACCGAAGAATAAAATGATCGATAGTTGGCATTTGCTGTAAAATAGCATACTTATGAAGAGTGCACAGACTGCCAATGAGGGAAAAAACCCTCAGCGCACAGCGTGGCGAGAAGATGCCATGCAACAGAGTGATTTCCTGTATAGTGTATATTGAGGTTGTTTGGATCAATCGATTTTCCGACACAAAAATAGAGACGTTACATAGTCTGATTTTCAGAAATATCAATGAATCATCAATATCTATAAGTAACAGTTTTATTCTTACGAACAATCTCAATTCACATAAAAAATATTGAATAAAATGCAGTATAGCGGTAAGACCACCCAAATAATGGAATATACAATCAATGATACGAAAGGAATAAAAATATTCAACATTTGATCGGAGCATATCGATGGATGATAAAACGAGCTATGAAGCATTGGTGCAGAGAATAAGGGAATTGGAATATGCTTGTGCTGAACGTAAACAAATCGAAGAGGCCTTGCGGGAGAGAGAACAGAGCTATCGGACACTATCGGAAAAATCTTTGGCCGGTATTTACGTGGTGCAGGGCGGAGTATTTCGATCAGTCAATGCCAATGCCGCCTCCTATACAGGCTATACCCGGGAAGAATTAATAGGTAAAAAGTCGGACAGTATTGTTCATTTCGAAGACAGGTTGAGGGTGAAACGAAACGCCCGGGAAATGCTCAGCGGTACACGCACCGCTCCCCATGATTTCAGAATCACAACCAAACAGGGGAAGACAAAATGGATCATGGAAATGGTGACATCCATATCGTTTAACGGGAAACCTGCTATTTTGGGGAACTCAATGGACATCACGGAGCGCAAGCGGGTAGAGGAGATGCTTCAGGAGTCAGAAAATCTGTATCGAACCATTTTTGAAAACACGGGGACGGCAACGATCATCATTGAAGAGGATACAACGA
>JAFGQS010000071.1 GCA_016935565.1 Deltaproteobacteria bacterium | reverse complement strand
TACTATCACAAGAAAAGGAAAACCTGTGATATGAAGAGTTTTCCAGGATGAAAGCCATCAATGTCGAAAACTCAAAAGATGGCAGCTATCGAAAGTTTCAAAATTGATGAGACAGTGACGATGTGATGAATATCATGAAATTTCTGAGCTTTGTTTTTTCGAGATCTTATCATACTATCATCAATTCGTTATGCCAAAGAATAATGATGACAGGCAGACGTTGTCATGCTTCGTCTTCAGTCGATGGTTCGGTGCCCAATGTGTCAGGGAGAGTCAAGATATAGTCTTTGATTTCGTCCCTTACACGGCGGTAGTGTCGTAATGCATCTTCCTCGCTTGTGGCTCCCGCCGCAAGTTGTGGCGGATCATCGAAACCACGATGGAGCACCTTCGTCTTGGCGGGAAAGAAGGGACATGTCTCGTTTGCATGACCGCACAGGGTAACCACGCAATCGAATTGTTCAGTGCCCAGTTCTTCCACGGTCTTGCTTCGCTGGCCTGAAATATCGATGCCAATTTCATGCATTACCTTGACTGCACGGTGGTCCAACCCGTGTTTTTCTATTCCCGCCGAATACGGTTCGATAATATTGTGCCAAAAGCGGTGGCACAAACCTTCAGCCATTTGACTTCGACAGGAGTTGCCCGTACACAGGAACAGGACTCTGATTTGGTGATTCATGTCGACTTTCTTTTTACCTTACCCAGACCTTAATAACACTCCTGTCTGTTGTTCCGTCAAGTGTATGGTGCATTTATTTAAACACTATGCTAGCCGAGTAAATCTGCTGCCGCCAAAAGGCCTGCCTTTAAGATAAGATGTTCCGGAATTTGTTCATACGTGATGTCGAACATAGATATTGTTCTGCACTCTTCGTCTCCACAGGGCCCGCAGCAGAAGCTCTGTCCAACATCAGCACCTATCCAAGCTTCCAATGATTTACCATTCAACCAAATTCGGTTTGATTCTTGTGGATTTTGGCAAAATTCTTCCCACGTAATTTCTTTTTTTTGAATATTCACAGTGATTCCAAATGTTTGTAAAGCTTGTCTCAGTTTCTCAGCAGCCGACTCAACCGCATCGCCCGTGGATTGACAACGCTCACACGTTGCTCCTTGGACATCCACCAATCTCTGCCATCGGATTTCCAGGTTCATTGTTTCTCCTTGTTAATACAAAAAAGTGTTTCTATTAAACTGATGATTTCTCCCATGAAATATCGTAATACAAGATCACTTTTACAAATAGTTGTCAATAATTTGAAGATAGGCTGTTCATGATATTATTACTTTAAAAAGAAGGCAGGGTGTTGACAGTTGCCACGAAAGGAGACTATCTTTAAATCTTAAAAAATTGCATGTAGGAAAATATCTTAAAAATTTCGAGCTTCTTTTTTCAATGTCCTGTCATAATGTAAACTACTTAAATCATTTAACCCTACTTATTGTCTCATTGACAAATCAGAATAAAATTATTTTTCGAATTTATTAATCATGACTTAAAACCCAAGCTCATCGAGTATGGTTTTCAAAAATGATTGCAAACAAGGCCTATCGTAACTAAACTTTTTTGAAATAATGCTTTTCCTATATGTCGTGCAATGAATCCGAGGCGTTTTCAAATATTTATTTTTTCAGCGTTAACAACCATATGAAAAAGTTTTTGCACAAAAGAGCACGCTTGCTCCATTTCAGAGTCTTAAATCCTTTTCTGAAGTTGAAGGCACCGCCTCCCTTGAATAGGAGTTTCATGTAATTGAATGTGCTTATCGTCTTTCTTTTTTCTTTTTCTATTTCCTGCAAATAAAGCGGTCCGGGCATGATGTTTTTCTGTATACTGTTGGACGCAACATTACCCGCTATAATACCAGAAGCCAATGCAGATGAAATGCCCTCCCCAAAAAAATTCAAGAGGCCACTTGCCTCTCCAGCAACAAGAACGCGATCTGTACCAAAACAAAATATTCCTCGTGGTGCTGCATATGTGATACTGCATCCCAGCTGCCTTACCAAACGAGCTTCTTCGATATCGATTCGTCTCCACAAATACTCCTTAAATCTATCCATGGCAACGGATGCTTTTTCACCGCGCTTTACTACCACTTCCATAATTAACAGTTCATCTTTCATATAGGCAGAAGTATATGAAGAGATTTGAGGAACAGCAAAAAAATGAAAATAACCAGGCTCAAGATTACACTCACATGCATACGTGTTTTGCAAGGCAACATACCAAGGCAACTTCTCCTTCAACGACGGATCAATTTTCTTTACCATATTTGACGATCCGCCATCGGAGGCAATAACAATTTTACTATGAATGGCAAGAGTCTCTCCAGTTTGCTTCACACAGCGGAGGTCTACACCATCACGCTTCTCCGAAAAGGATTGCATTTTTGTCCCATCGAGTACTTCTGCACCGGATACACCGCAGAGCCAAGCATCGAACTTATCTCGCCGGATCATAAGTCCGTTGATGGGGATATCGCCGATATTTCCTCTGGGAAAATGCATACGCATAACATTTATGTGGGAAGGAACAGCCATAACATCGTGTGGCAGATTTCCGAAATGTTTTGACAGAGTATTGATTGAATCCGGTATGAGAATTCCGGAACATGCTTTATGGCGAGGGATTTTTTTCTTCTCAATAATGACGACCCTCAACCCTCGCAAGGAGCATTCCCGGGCAGCTGCGCATCCTGCAGGACCAGCACCAATTATAGCTATATCGTATTCAATCATTTTACAATTGATTTCTCGACAACCGCAACACGCGTGCCCAATGCACTTGCAGTCACAGCGGAAACCATCCCGGCAATGCCGGCACCAATGACAATCACATCATAGTCGTACATTGATTTTTTCATAACATGTTATGACATTGCTTAATTGTTTCCTGTTCCGGTCTGTCATATACTGGGATCTTGATCCATTTTGCCGAGTTTTAGTAGGGTGAACGAACCTGTCGCCGTATCAAGATCGTAAATATTGAAATTTGTATCAATATCGAAACCGGGATACCTGACGGCAAAGTTCAGGGAAACAGAGCCATACTCGCCCGAAGTTATCCGGTGGAAGACTTCTGTCGACCAGACAAGCATGCAGGGACCATCGTAAATGACCTCGCCCTTATGGATCACTCTGTCGGGCATCACGATGAAGGTTTCGACCCTTTTGTTCTCGAGATTGTAGATTTCTGCGATGCGCTGTCCGCTAAGTACGAGGAGGTTATCTTCCTGGTAGGGGTGGTAGTACCAAGTCCGCGCCACTTCACCGACCGGTCCCGGTGATACGGCACCGTGCTCATGGACGACACGGTCTATGCCGTCGACGCGGGGAAGAAACTCCATGGGAACAATGTCAAAATACACGCCAGGTGTTCGTCGGAACGGCGCGAGTTTAATGACCCTCCAGAATTTCTCCTCCTCTGCAACGATGAAATTCATAGTTGCCTCCCTTGCATACAACTAAGCATTTGATGGGAAGTTTCTGTTTTTTCCATCAATTATAAACTAAGCAGCCTTGTGTGTCAATGTGATGCTGATCGCTGAATTCCCGGCCACAAAGATCAGATTTTGGGGTCGCATTCAGGCAACCCCATTTTACGTGTCAACTTTGTACGGTGATTAGTGATTGAATACATTCATAATTTAAACAGGAATGGTTGCAAGAGAAGTCTTCGGCGTTTGTTGGCGAATGGAGCATCGGTTATAAATGTTTGTCTTTGATTTTCAGGATAGAATATTAATTGTATGTGCATTTCAATATAATGAAGGGTAATTACTGTCACCAAAAGAAGCCATCTCTCAATCTCAAAAAATTGCATGTAGTAAAAATATACTTTCAAATTTACGAGCTTTGTTTTTTCCGATGTCCTCTCATATAAATCGGCACCGATTGAATGCAGATAGCATTAATATGAGAATTTGAATGCTCAACATTGGTTTGAGGAAGCCGAATACAAAATATGACTCTTATTCATGAGATTGCTCTACTAGTTTAACCAGGCCGCCTAGACCCTCCGATACGATGTGACTGCTCCCCTTCTTCTGGCCAAGCGGTTCAAAAGTTTTTCTTGCCACAAGTTCCGAGTCATCAGGTACTTTTCCGAATTGGTTTGAATTTGCATTCATTGATCGGGAACATACTAGGACATGTACGCCGATCAGTGCGATTTCCTAAAAATTAACGATACAAGAAAGCGATGCAATTTGCGTCCCCATGTTTTATGAGGAGAACGGTCATAATGGCTGTAGACACGGGATGCATCCAAAATAAATACTACATCTGCGTTCAGCATCGGCTTTATGACGTTAAAACATCTCGAATGCTGCTATTCGGATATGGAACCGTAAACATCAAAATAACGTGAATTCCCGCCCCAGTTCATGAAACGGGTGTACCCGGCTTTTTCGAGGCGCTTG
>JAFGQS010000070.1 GCA_016935565.1 Deltaproteobacteria bacterium | reverse complement strand
GGACAGGGTACGGTAATTGCCTCGATTTTACTTTCCAAAGCGCTCTTTCAAGCAGGATATAAGGTTCAGAGTTTCCCCGTCTTCGGGGTGGAACGAAGGGGAGCTCCGGTTGAGGCGTATGTGCGTCTTGATAAAGAAAATATCAGGGTAAGGACAAACGTTTACAATCCCGATCACGTCATAGTTCAAGATCATACCCTGCTTCAGAGTATTGATGTCACCCGGGGAATGAAACCGGAAGGATGGATACTGGTTAACAGCCCCGGTACTCCTGCCGATCTGGATCGATTCGCTGGCTTCAGACTGGCAATAGTTGATGCAAACAGGATTGCACTCAGAAATAAACTGGGTACACGAACCCATCCTATCGTCAATACACCGATGATAGGGGCCTTTGCCCGCGTGTTTGAGATGCCTTCTATGGATGCTATTGTAATAGCCATCGGAGAGGAAATATCGATTCATACGGAAAGAAACATTCAGGCGGCCAGGGAGGCTTATGACGAAGTTCAACTTGTTGGATTAATAATGAAGAGTGGTGTAGCTGAGGCATGATGATCGTGGACCGAAACACGGCGAAGGACACATGAAAAACGATAAGAAAAGAGACGGAAAATGGCAGAACAGGAAAAGATTAAAAGTGAAGTACCTTTGTTAATCCCACGTTCATGCGAGTCTACCTTGACTAACATGACCGGTTCGTGGCGGTTTCTGATGCCACGGTATGAAGAAAAAACCGCTCCGTGCAGTACTGCCTGCCCGGCCGGTGAGGATATCGGGAGGATCGAAATGCTGACAACTCAGGGATTGTTCAAGGAGGCCTGGGAAACCATACTCCGGGAAAATCCCTTTCCCGCCGTCTGCGGACGAGTCTGTTATCATCCGTGTGAAAATCGATGCAACAGAGGCGAATTTGATGACGCAATCGCCATTCATAGCATCGAACGTTTTCTCGCTGATGCGGCGAGTCGAAATGAGTTTAAGCCATCAATTGAAAAACTGCCTTCCAAAAAACAGAAGATAGCTGTTGTCGGTGCCGGTCCCAGCGGACTTGCGGCGGCGTATTTTCTCACTCTTCTAGGCTATATCTGTGATGTTTTTGAAGCCATGCCTGAGGCGGGTGGAGTCCTTCGATGGGGTATACCGTTATACCGTCTGCCGATTTCAGTACTAAGAAATGAAATCGCACATATTGAAAGTGTTGGTGTTCGTATCCACACGGGGAAGTGTATTTCAAAGAGTTTTTTGGACGAGGCACATAATCAATACAGTGCAGTGTTCATGGGATGCGGTCATTCCCGGACACGGGGTCTGAATATTCCCGGGGAGAACATGGATGGTCTTGAAGATGGAATTGCGTTCCTGGGAAAGGTTCGTCAGGGGGAAACCCCTTCCTTTGACGGGTCGGTAGCGGTGATCGGAGGAGGAAATACGGCTGTCGATGTTGCCAGGAGTGTCTTACGATTGGGAGGTAAATCGATACTCGTTTATCGCCGGCGCCGTCAGGATATGCCTGCATTTGATCAGGAAATACACATGGCACTTGAGGAAGGCGTGGAAATCAGAGAACTGTTGGCACCGGTCAAAGTGGAAAAAAATGGCAGAGAATATACCTTGACGGTTCAGCCGATGAGGGTTGCCGGGACTGATACTGATGGACGGGCCGCTATTGAGCCGGATAACGAAATGACTCAGGAAATTATCGTACAAAGAATTTTTAAAGCCATCGGTGAGGAAGCGGCTGAGGATTGGTATAATCCTCCCGGGGAAAAAGAGAAAAGTCTGACGCTGAAAAATTCCGTGCTAATACCCCGCTCTCAGGGAGCCGTCCTTGTCATCGGCGGGGATCTCACGAATCAGACAAAGAGTGTCGTCCATGCAGTGGCTTCCGGAAAGGAGGCCGCTATAGCGCTGGACATTCTGTTTCAGGAAGGATCTGAAGCTGTCGAATCAAGACTCAAGGACTATGTCGTGGGAAACGGTCCGTCACTTTCTATGGAAGTTTATATGGCAGGGCCGCGATCAGAGAGAGAAAAGCATATTGTAGAATATGATGAAATCAATACGGATTATTTTGAATTAGCGCCGAGGGTTACACAACCGAGACTGTTGATAGAAGAACGACGGAAAACCTTTGAGGAGATCGATCTTAAGATTTCGGCCAATGTTGCTATCAGAGAAGCAGAGCGGTGTTTCAACTGCGGTCTCTGCAATCAGTGCGACAACTGCTATCTCTTTTGTCCGGATTTATCAATACAGAAAGACGACAGTTCCCAGGGACGGCACATCAATTACGATTACTGTAAGGGGTGCGGCATCTGTGTCGTGGAATGTCCCCGTAATGCAATGGTCTTGGAGGAGGAAGGTACATGAAACGTGTTGTTGAAGGAAGTCAGGCAGTGGCGGAAGCGGTTCGCCTGGCGAGAGTGAATGTTATTTCGGCCTATCCCATTACGCCTCAGACCCATATCGTTGAATTTCTTTCCGAGTATTGTGCCAATGGTACGATGAATGCCCGTTTTCTGCGAGTTGAAAGCGAACATTCGGCACTTGCTGCCTTAATCGGAACAGCGAGTACCGGTGTCCGTTCTTTCACCGCCACGTCGGGGCAGGGACTGGCTTTAATGCATGAACTCCTTCACTGGGCATCAGGTGCACGGCTTCCCATCGTGATGGCCGAAGTGAATCGAGCACTCGCTCCGGGCTGGAATATATGGATTGATCAAACGGACAGTCTTGCCCAACGGGATACGGGATGGATACAGATGTATTGCGAACATGGTCAGGAGGTACTCGATTCGGTAATTCAAGCCTACCGCCTGGGGGAACTGGTAAGTCTGCCCGTTATGGTGGTTCTCGATGCATTTTACCTCTCTCATACCTATGAACCGGTCGATATCCCGGAACAGGAACTGGTTGATCGTTTTTTACCTCCCTATAAGCCGATGTTTCAACTGGATACGGAGGATCCCTGCGCCTTTGGTTCTCTGGTGACACCGAATGCATATATGGAAATGCGTCATAATATCGCTATGGCTATGGAGGAGGTACTGTCTCTATTTCAGGACGTTGAGAACGAATTTGAAGCAATTTTTGACCGTCGGTACGGTGCAATCGAACCGGTTGGATGTGATGATGCTGAAATCATTTTAGTAACATCGGGAACGGTTACCAGCACCTGTCGCCAGGTCGTTGATGATTTACGTTCACGAGGGGAAAAGGTGGGACTCCTCAAGGTGAAACTCTTTCGGCCATTCCCGGTGGATCTGATTCGACAGAATCTCACATCGGCGAAAAAAATTGCGGTCATAGATCGGAATTTTTCTTTCGGTGCAAGTGGTATCTTTGCTCAGGAAATACGTGCGGCATTGTGCAATACTCCCGAACGTCCTCTATCTTTCGGCTATGTTGTGGGATTGGGCGGACGCGACGTGACTGAAGATGTGCTGGAAGATATATACTGGGATACGAAAAACAATGAAGTTCCGGTAAAAGAGAGTATTTGGATGGGGCTCCAGGAGGTATAGATCATGGAACTGAATGTTCTTGATGAAGAGTATATGACGTCAGGACATGTGGCTTGTCCCGGCTGTGGTGCAGCCATCGCGATGAGGTTTTTTTTAAAGGCAGTGGGAGACAAAACCATTATTGTTCTTCCTGCGTGCTGCTGGTCAATCATCGCAGGACCGTATCCGCAGTCAACAGTAAAAGTGCCGGTCATTCATAGTGCCTTTGAGACGGGTGGTGCTGTGGCCAGCGGTGTCAGAGCCGCACTTGATATGAAAGGTGATACGGAAACGACCGTCGTGACATGGGCCGGTGACGGCGGAACCTTTGATATCGGATTTCAGGCCTTGAGTGGTGCCGTAGAACGGAATGAAGATTTTATCTACGTCTGTTATGATAATGAAGCATATATGAACACGGGAATTCAGCGGAGTTCATCCACCCCGTATGGTGCATGGACGACGACAACGCCGGGGGATGAGTGGAAGAAACTCAGGAAGAAAAATATCGTTGAAGTCCTGGTTGCGCACCGCATTCCCTATGCAGCAACAGCAAATATCGCCTTTCCGGAGGATCTCGTACGGAAGGCGAAGAAAGCTCAGTCAATCAAGGGATCGAAGTTTCTTCACATTTTTGCCAGTTGTCCCACGGGATGGCGTATTCCGTCCGAATCATCAATCAAAATTGCCCGTATAGCGGTTCAAACAAACATTTTTCCGCTTTACGAAGTAGAGGATGGAGTCAAATATACGATCAACTATAAACCGAAAGAATTCCCGGTCAGTGAGTATTTCAAGCTCCAGGGGCGATTTCAACATCTGACGGATGAGGACATGAAGCATATTCAGAAAATGGTCGATGAGGATTGGGCACTGCTCCTTCGGAAAGCGGGGGAACGTCCCTGAGAACTTACATAGCCTGTTGCATGCCTGAAATAAAAGAAAGACTCAGGGCTTATCTATTAAAACCCTGCTTATAAAAAAGAGCAGGGTTTTTCAGTAGTTCAGGAGGTTTATTTTTAATTTGACGGTTCTTTGCCTTTGAGTTGTGCAAAGGTTTTCAAGTATGCATTCTCTCCATGATGATGTGCCGGTATGAAAATGAAGTGTTTGATAAATTCCTCTTGAAGAACGTATTTGAATCCAATAGAATACATGTAAGTTCTTACATAAGGGGGGATAGTATGCCAACGTACGATTATCAATGTCAGTCTAAAAAATGTCAGAAGAAATTTACCATATTTTTAAGTCTTGCCGATTATGAAAAGGGAAAGGTTGCCTGCCCTAAGTGTAAAAGCAAACGAGTAAAACAGTTGCCGTCGATATTTATCGCCAATACCAGTAGAAAAAGCTGACGGTATCAATCAGTTCTTTCACGAGAACGATGAGAAAGGGCAGGGAAAGAAGGATAACAGATTATTGTCCACATTGATTCTTTCGTGCTTGGAACACTTTTTACAATCGTGGTTCGTTACCCGTCGTTCGGGTATCGTGTGTTAGGGTCTGTGACTCGGATACGCGGTTTTTCTGATCCCGGAACCTTTGTGTCCGGAAGCTTGATCCTCTAGCCGTTCAACGTTGACTCTCATGGCTGTTACCTGATCGCTGACAGCTTATGCCCGTCTCGTCCGTGACTTTTCATCTCGGTATCAGAACTGATACCAAAAGAGCAATGCAAGCGTTTAATGAAAAAAGCAGCATATTGTTCGTACCATGATCGTATCAACCTGCCAACCATACTTTGCTCCGTATCCCGGCTTTTTTTCAAGGATTTTACGATCGGATACTGTTGTCGTTATGGATGCGGTGCAGTTTCCGCGGGGAACAACCTGGTTGGCGAGAAATCGTTTTAAGGGACATCAGGGAGCCCTGTGGATGATCGTGCCGGTGTGGAAAAAGGGCTGTGGCCCCGGGGCTCGCGATGTCCTCAAAAAAATATGATGCAGGGAACACATTGTCAGTCGTATCGGATGTTAGCTGAGTATGTTCCGGGCCGTTTTTATCGCCTTTTCGAACAACT
>JAFGQS010000069.1 GCA_016935565.1 Deltaproteobacteria bacterium | reverse complement strand
GCCCGTGCGAAAGGAAGCGGCATCTGCACATAAAATATGGGCGCTCCCACTTCATCCCGGGATGTGGTAAACGTGATACCGGATCGTGTCACTATCTCGTATGAATTGTCCCTGTCGATTCCCGTAATCGTTACGCAGGCTTTCCGCTCCAAGGAATTTTCCTTGATCATTTCCCATGTTGCTTTATCAGGAGTCCACTGTTTCCAGTCGGTCAGCACATACCAGGCGTGATCATTATGCGCAAAATGTATGGAGACGAGCCACAGGCTTGATCCCTTTTGCCAGTCCTCCCAGACGAATGTGGGGGACGCCATGTCCCGCGGAAACAGAGTTCCGTCGTAGGGGTTGAAAATATCCAGCTCCGGGTAAAATTTGTCGGCGTCAATGTTGGAGTGTATTGTTTGTATCGTCTTTTCAAGGTCACCGACAGTGCTTGCAAAATGTTCTGAACCCGCCATGATGTGTATATCCTGTTTCAGATGTGATCGTGGAGTCATGATTTTATAGCCGCATGCTATTACCACGATCACCACGGCACATGTCAACAGTACCGGGAGCGACTTTTTCATATCCTGCACTACCTTCGAATATAACTTTTTAAATATAAAAAGGAATCGTAACCGTTCTCTGAGTTTTCCACACGTGATTCCGTGTTATTGATTTTTCCTCAATTAATTCTGAAGCTCCCGATGCATTTGTATTTCATGAAAATATTGGCAAAGATTCTTTCGGAACCGAAACTTTCATCGATACACATTGTTTCGATCATTACCGGCCAGACATCACGGCCGGCATACCTGATCGGGGTTATGAAATCATTTGACCATCTCTGTTCGTTCGGAGCAAGAGCGATTCTGACCGGCAGTTCGGGATTTACCCGGTCAAAGAAATATACAAAGAGAACAAATCGCTGCTGCGGTTTCGCCAGCACTCCGAATTTGTCGGGAGTGAGTGCGTTTTTTCTCACCGCATCCAGGCTGTCGAAGCCCTTATTGAACATCGACACGTTTTTGTCGACCGTTTCATAGGGTATGACATATAATTCAGCCATCGGTTTCTGTGGGTAGAGAACCGCACTTGATATTTCTGAGACGTCGAGAATCGGAATTTCCCGGGCCAGAGACTCTGCGGTCTTTCTCCCGGGGACTCCGTCGGCTGTAAGTCCGCCGGCGCGCTGATACTCAGCGATGACGTGCTTTATTTCTTCCCGGGCTTTTTTGTTTTTCGGTTTGAGACCGTTCAAGGTATCCAGAATGGTAGTTGTCATCTCCGCAACCTCATCTTCAGTCGGGTTTCTGACCGAAAAAACAATGCGATTTTCGCTGATATCAATTCTGCCGAAAGAATCGATACATTCGGACATCATGGTCTGTACATAGGAACCGTCCTGGTTCTGCTGAAAGTCCACGATGGCGATATTCCTTTCCGTGAATTTCGTGTAATCGGTTTTGTTATGGATCTTCCTGTTTTTCGCATCGATCTTCGCGAATGGAAATGAATCCAAGAGTCCCTGCTTTTCCATTTCAAATGCGGCAATTGCCAGCTTGCTGACCGGCGGCAGGGATTCGGGATCAACACTCTGGTAGGTCCTCTTCGGACCGAGCAGCTTGTCTTTCATGCCCATGATGTTGCCCGTAATGTCGGGCATGCTCTGACAGGCTCCAATAATAAATCCGCATATCAGTATGAATGTGATAAAAATTAAATTCTTTTTCATATGTTGCCTCCTTTGAGATCCGCCGCTATGATTCACTGTGCATACATACAACGCTATTTCCCCGCGAGAGTTAATATCCGAATACATCGAATACCTTGTCGACGTATTTTTTGATTTTTTTGGGTACCTTGTCCTTGACGGCGTTTTTTGCGCCGATGCTGTAAAGATCAGCCTTGGTCAATTTCCTCCCCTGCTGTTTGCGTTTGTCTTTCAATTGATAATAGTCATTAACATATTTGATGATGTTTGCAGCTTTATTGTTCTGCTGTTGCGTGGTTAATTGTCCTGACTTGCCAGGGTTCGTCTTTTGTTTGATCGGCGTCTTGGGAGGATTGTTAATTTTGTCGAGCGTTTGTTGTGCCTCGTTGGATATTGAAATTCCTACCCTCTGAGCCCATGCAAGATTGGCCTTGACCTCATCAGCGCTGTATTGTCCGCTCCTGAAGCCGTCAAGAAGATCCTGCTCGGCATCTTCAACCGCCTTGCCGGGCTGATAAGGTCCTTTTTCTATGTTCTCGGGCCGTCCCCTCCATATGGAAGACCCTATAACATCGGCTCCGTTCGGATTCGGTGCCCAGCTCACCGCCCCACCGCCAAAAGAACTGTCTTCCGCCTGTGAGACGCCGCCTCCGCTTCCGCCTCCGCCGTAAGCGTATGCCGTGGTGACGGGAATCAACAAAAACATGAGTAAAGTTAATAAAATCGTAAATTTCTTTTCCATAGGAAACCTCGACTTTCACGTTTGATATCGCCGAATAAAAAGGTGCTGCCGATGCAGAGGCATTTCGAGAGGTTTGCATAACTAACCGTTTCTGTCATTCCCATAAAAGTGGTAATCTGTAAGGAATTGATACTCTTAGATTCCCGTTTGCACGGGAATGGCCATTTAGAATATTTATGGACATTATGCAAAGCTCTCAATTCATCATCAGGCATCCGCCATGGTGTTTCACATGTCCTTATCCACATGAATTGTATAAATTATGAGGAGCAAGAAGTCAAGGTGAGCAGGGTAGCAAGTGTATCTTCCGTTTCAATTCTTCTTGTGTTTCCATAAAGCCTCATCAACTATGATACGTTATACCGCCTGGTTCGTTCTCTGATTTGGTGAAATCATGGATATTTTATAATCACGTCAGGCTATATAATCAATGATAATGATTGGATCCCAGGTTTTTGCTGATAAGCAGAAACAGTTATTGTTTATGTAGATCTTATGAATTCTAATGACAAGATATCTGTAATTCGTAATTTTCCAACATTCTTATCGATAGTATTCACCTGCACTCAATCGAATGCGACAGATGAATTTTATAGACAGGAAACGAATATCCTAAATTTTTCAAGCTTCGTTTTTTCTATGACCTGTCATACTATCACCACGTGGTAACACGACAAAGGAGATTGCGACAGGCGGATCATAGATTAAAGGGTTATTGCGAGCAAAAGATCTGGCAACTATTACAATCTTGAAGTGCTCTGGCTGGACACGCTATCGTGCGCGTTACTTTCTGTCCTGAACAATTACAATTGTTTGAACTGACATTCATGCCGACGGGAGGATTTTGGCTCTCCGAGGTAAAACGACAGGGTCAATTCTGCCGGAAAAAATATTTAAGAAACTCTTGAAATTTTCTATTAGTCGTCATGTAAAATTCATTGACAATTGTTGATTTTTTCCACATTATAAATTTCAATAATCAGCTATTTGAAGACAACGGAGGACCAGATGCACATCAAATTATATCTGTAATGCTCCTGACAGGACTTTCAATGTTCTGTTGGGAGCTTAGATGACTCCATGATTGATGTTTTATCAATTTGCTCTCCTGTTTTCCTTTATATAAATAACCATCTCCTATCCATTCTGTCTTTTACCCACATTACTTACAACTGAAGTGAAAGCTCCGTCAGTGTATGAACGCTGCCATGGATTGCTGTTTCAGGGGAGCAGACAAAAAAATAAAAGAGGGGGAAAAGGACATGAGAAAGAGTTTAACAGCAGCATTGTGTATTTGCCTGTTGTTCGGAAGTATCGTATATGCAGAAGCTGAAGGTGGGACCGCTGAAGAAGCAAAGGCCCTGGTAGACGATGCCGTCGCACTGATCCAGGAAAGCGGTCAAGATGAAGCATTTGCAGCATTTAATGATACCGCCGGAGACTATGTAATGAAAGATCTCTACATCTTTGTAGTTGACATGAGCGGAACGATCCTTGCGCATGGTGCTAAGGCCAGTCTGATCGGGAAAAATCTCATGAGTCTCCAAGATAAAGATGGAAAATTTATAATAAAAGACATGATTGAGATGGCAAAAACGCAATCAGAGGGATGGGTAGACTATAAATGGGAAAATCCCATGACGAAGAGCATCGGTAATAAATCAACCTATTTCCGTAAAGTAAAGGATATTCTTGTGTGTTGCGGGGTTTACAGGTAATTTCCGGAAAGATGATTTTGCTGGAGAGGCGGGGTTGATAGCCCCGCCTCTTTTATTTTGATATTTTGATACAGCAATCTTCAAGGTATGAATCACATGTCAAAAGTCGCTATCCATTTTTAAGAGTGATGACAACTGCGATCTGTAATGCGTTGCATGCAGCTTAGAGTATGTTCTTTTATTCATTGTTATGATTTTTCCTGGGCTTGATATTTCTACATGACCGTACTTCTTAGGTTATGAGATTTTTCTCTTGCTTCCTGACATCCGACACAGAGTATTGTCGTGGGTCGTGCCATGAGTCGTTGTACCGGTATGTCTTCTTTGCATTCCATGCAGGTGCCGTAGGTGCCGTTCTCGATTCGTTCCAGGGCATCCTTTAATTCTCTGAGCCGATTATCCTGTCTCTTCCTGAGCTCGACGAATAGTCTTCTGTCTGTCTCGACCGCGGCCTGATCAACAAGCTCAACAGGGTGATCTGCCGGTTCGGATAAATATTGTGTGGATTTTGAATACCCGTTGAATTCAGAGATTTTTTCCGTGACGATGCTTTTAAAGAATTCATGTTTTAGATATTGCATATGTTCCTCTATCTTTTGTTTATTTTTTCTCAGACGAGACGACCTTCTGTCTCTGATCGATTTCCCCATGAATCATCTGACGATCTCTGTAGATCAATTCACCTTTTGAGTAAATGGCCTGAACGCCTACCAGATTAATTTCTCGTGGTACATAATTTTCCATTGTTTCGTATCCTCCGTTATAGTTATGATGTTCTCGGAACATCTGAGTATGTGCCGTATGAAAGTATTCCTCAATCCGGCGACAGTTGCCGGACAATCATGTGGTCAGAATCATGAATTAATCGATAATTTCCAGAACTATCTTTTTGTGAAGCTTTGCTGATGCGGCACTCAGTATGGTTCGTATTGCTTGAGCCGTTTTTCCCTGTTTCCCGATAATTTTTCCTACATCGTCCTTGGCAACTTTTAATTCGATGACAGATGACTGTTCTCCTTTCACTTCCGCGACCTTTACCTCTTCAGAATGATCGACCAGAGCCTCGGCAATATGCTTAATCAGATCTACCATCTGTCCTCCCTCTCTTACCTGTAATCAAATATGGGATACTATTAACAGGTATCTGCACGTCTTGAATGCTCAATTTTTTCATACCCGACTACATAACTCTCACGTTTGCAGCGGCGAAGCCTTTCTCTCCATGTTCGACGTCGAAGCTCACTCGCTGGCCTTCGTTAAGGGTCTTGAATCCTCTCGCCTGTATGGCACTGTAATGGACAAAAATATCGTCTCCATTATCGCCCTGAATAAATCCGAATCCTTTCTTTTCATTAAACCATTTGACGTTTCCCTCTGACATTCTTTCTCTTCTCCTTTTTTATTGTGATTTTTTTCCTTCGATATCTTTCATCGTATTGATTGAAGAAAGACCGACAATGAGGCGCATATCTAATGGATTACAACAAAGAAATAAATAGGGTTAACACCGTATTTCTTATTGAATAACACAGTATTTTTGAGGTAGGCTACAAATGGTAATACGGTAATTGAAAAGGTTATCAGTTTTATAGACGGATAACATGGGATGGTATGG
>JAFGQS010000068.1 GCA_016935565.1 Deltaproteobacteria bacterium | reverse complement strand
TTTATCTGATCTTTCTTTTTTTGATGGGGTGAATCCGTTCCGATCGAAAACAGTATCCTTATCGGTGTGATTCCATTCCAGGGGTCCATGCTATGGGCATCCTCTGATAAAGATTATGCCAATATATTCGGTCGTGTATAAATCCTCTCACCTTCGTTCAGGGCCCCGTCAAGACCAATTTCAAACCCGTTTTTGTCTTCAATAATAATTTCTTCGTTTTTGGCGGCCTCATATAAGGAAATGTCACACGATATGAGGGCGTGCTTGACGTGCATACCCTCATAAACGGTTACCGGTTCATCATTGACGTATACAAAAATCTGCCGTGCCATTATCTTCGTATGACGATTCTCCCTTCAATTTTCGGTCCAACGGGGGAGAGCTTCTTGATATATTCCACAAAGACATCCCTCAGGCTGTCGCCGTAACGGATGTTTTCCCCTTCTTTGAATGTTGTGTAACCGTCTCCTCCTGCCGCCAGGAAATCATTTGTGGTAACGGTATAGACGTTCATGGGGTTCAGAGGGTTGTTTCCCACATCGACGTTCACGACGCGCTCACCGACGGGTTTTTTAAAATCATAGGTTACGGATATGCCCGATGTCTGCAGTATGCCGCCGTGGGGCAGGGTTGCTCCGTGTTCCATGAGTTCCCGGATTTGTCTTCCCGTCAGGTCCATTGTCATGAGGACGTTATCGTAGGGGAGAAGTTCATAAATTGCTTCCATGGTTATCTTTCCACGGGGGATGGTGATCTTGAGACCACCGCTGTTGAAAAAGGCAATTGAAGCCCCCGTTTCCTGTCTCATGGCGTCACAGAGCAGGTTGCCCTCATTTGATTCACCCCTCCTGTTCTGCACCAGATCGACCGTCGTTTCGCCGACGACCCTGGTAAATACATCCTTAATTCGGTTGTTATATTTGTTTATAATACCGGCCACATGGATATCGGCAGGATTATCAGGTCCGGAAAAAACCGTCTTCAGTTCACGGGCCCGCGTCCAGTGAACTATACGCTTCGTTTCCCGGTGTATCGTTAATTCCAGAACGCCGAGATACAATCCAAAACAGCCTGCCTGCACGATAATCGTTGTGTCAACGACAACCGGATCGGTTACCGCCGTGTGGGTATGTCCGCCGACGATTACGTCGATGCCGTCAACGTTTTTTGCAAGTTTCCTGTCTGCGTCCAATCCCGAGTGTGAAAGAACAATGACCACATCGGCTCCACGATTTCTCACGTCTTGCAGCAGCGGTGGGAGTATTTTTTCAGGGTCCAGGAACGTCAGTCCCGTTACATTGTCCGGTTTGGTCGTGGTGACAGTTTCAACAGTCGTAATTCCGATGATCGCGATCTTCAGGCCTTTTCTCTCCAGAATGATATACGGCTGAACAGCGGGTATGTAATGCCCTTTTGTGTCCATGATGTTGGCTGAGAGGACGGGAAAATCGGCTGAACGTATCATCGTCATCAGGGCATCCTGCTTCCAGTCGAACTCGTGGTTGCCGATGACCATGGCATCGAATGTTAAATAATTCATGATCTCAATAACAGGTTTTCCCCGGAATATATTTGAAATGGGTGTTCCCTGGAACATATCGCCTCCCGAGAGAAGGAGGGTCCCGTGGGGATTCCTGATTCGTTCGTCGTGTATCATTGCCGCTAATTGTGCCGCACCACCGACCGGTATTTCACTGCTGATACTCTTCTTGAGATACTGCAGTATGTGTCCATGTGTGTCGTTGATATGGAGAATGGTTATGCCGATTGTGGAGGGTTCCGTGGAAAATGCACAGGAAGTACTGAGTACGAAAAAGAGAAGGGCAACAGTGAAAATATGCAGTATACGTTTCATAGTCGATCCTCATTCGATCCGAATTCAGATATGAAGCAGAACACTACCGACCGTCATCAATCTTTTCTTTTCTACTATAAGGTTCCGTCCGTGGATTCAAGAGAAATTAATCTTGCGTATAAAATCTATCGGCAATCGACATCAACCCTTGAGACTTATATGAAAATAAATGTCGTGTCCGCTTGACATACGTAACTGCCAGTCCTTATATTGATTAATCATGAATGGTTGATCGTCCGACGGGAGTTTTCCATGTTTCGTGCACTGGTTCGTTATTCCTTATACGCACACGTCATCATGGCCTGTGCATGTTTTTTCGCATTAAGCTGTTCAGCACAACAGCCTGCATCCCGCAAACCACATCACTCAGAAAACGGGTTTAAAAACATGTATGATAATGAACGGCCGAGCTTTTTTGACTTTCTGAAGTGGCGGATCGGCCGAATAGGGAAAAAGATACCCGGCCCTGATGATTATCATTTTCCTCTCGCAAAAAATGATCCTGTGTTTTTAAAAAACAATCGTTCAAAGACCACGATGACATGGATCGGTCATGCCACCGTTTTGCTGCAACTCGATGGGAAAAACATCCTGACAGATCCCCATTTTTCCGAACGGGCCTCACCCGTTCAATGGGCAGGACCGAAACGAGTCATACAGCCCGGGGTATCCATC
Source organism: Deltaproteobacteria bacterium (assembly GCA_016935565.1). Taxonomy (GTDB): domain Bacteria; phylum Desulfobacterota; class Syntrophia; order Syntrophales; family UBA6807; genus JAFGQS01. Next base: position 3,663 of record JAFGQS010000068.1, on the reverse strand, counting down.
GAGGACCTACCGCCGATTGATATCGTCGTCATATCCCACGATCACTATGACTCACTGGACAGCGGGAGCATTAAAAGGCTCCGCGACCGCGAGGGAGGGGATCAAACAGTTTTTTTCATTCCCCTCGGATTGAAAGAATGGTTTGCGAATCGGGGGATCACACGGGTCGTTGAATCGGACTTGTGGGAGCAACATAAGGAGTCTAATCTGACCGTTACTGCTGTTCCGGTCAAGCACTGGAGCAAGAGAACCCCGTTTTCACAAAACACGACGCTGTGGGCCGGGTGGATTGTCGCATCGGATCGGTTTCGGTTCTTCTTCTGCGGCGATACAGGGTATTCACCGGTTTTCAGAGAAATCGGTGAGAGGTACGGTCCGTTTGATCTTGCCGCCATTCCTATCGGTGCATATGAGCCGCGATGGTTCATGCGGCACCACCATGTGAACCCGGAAGAGGCGGTACAGATCCACCTCGATGTACATTCGAAGAAGTCTGTGGCCATTCACTGGGGTACTTTCATCCTTACCGACGAGCCTCTCGACGAACCACCGGTAAAACTCGAGCAGGTATTGAGAGCAAAGGACCTGTCTTCAGAAGATTTTCTCGTTCTCAGGCATGGAGAAACAATTCTTTTACAGCCACAGTAGAGTATTCATTCTGAGCCTTTAGCCATGAGCTTTTTGCCTTCGCGGCTGTGCTTCATTAGGGCTGGCCTTATTTGCCCGGACGATATCACTCGTGCCGTTCCAATATCATGAATCCCTGCTGATAGCCCAACGAGCCGTTTCCGTGTATTCCGCCAAGGTTCGGGGTGGTTCGTTCCCGAAGACGATCAACCATTGTGATAAGATTGCTCAGTGTCGTGTTGTTCCACGGTGCCTTGGACAGGTTGAGGCCGCCCGTGATCGTGATTTCATAGCTGTCGAGAAATTCCGGTATCTCCGAAACGCCGGCGACAAGTCGTGATTTGAGGAGAAACGCAAGGGGAACGACAGGGTAACAGGTATATACTTCCAGCAGAGCCTCATTTGCGAGAAACCGCTTCGTAAAATCAACCCGGGCCTCTTCACACGCCGCATCGTAAGCCTTTTCGAGATGGTTGTAGGCTATGATATCTCCAATTCCATCCAAACCGTCCTTTCCTGATTTATGGAGGCTGCACCCCGTTATTCGAATCCTTGATGACTCCGGCACGGTACAATAATCCGCAACGTCCGAATTTCCGAACACAACACATCCGGTAAAATCAACCGACGGGTTTGCACAGTCAACACCCCGAAAAAATTCGGTAACAGGTTCAAACCACGTGACTGTGGGCAGAGCTGCATCGGGATGGATACTACGGTAAGTCCTCAGATAGTTTTCAAAGATGTGTCCGCATACCGTGCGAAATTCTTCCCGTGATATTCCGATCGACTCGATAAAGGCGGGAGCGAGTTTCGTATACCCGGTCAGTGGTGTTTCCCCCTCGCCATAGATTTCCATGAACTTATTTCTCCGGGATTTCTCGTATCCCGACCGGATAAAATCCCGTCCCGAGAGAACCATGGCCTGTGCTTCGTTGGCGGAGAGGAGTTCTTTAAAGATGAGAACGGCTTCCAATGGAGAACATGCACTCCTGAGACAACCCGGGGGCAGGGTGGCGTTCCACGGCAGGCTCAGGGGTGCGACCTCGAACTCAGCTGTCTTCAACGAGGACCTCTGCAACGCACGTCGAACACCGTCAGTTTCACGAGAGTCACCCACGCCATCGACAATCTTATCCGCGGCGATAATGTAGATATCTGAACTCACAATACACCCCTGCGTTATAATTGAGAAATGCCGACACAGCACAGATACGTGCTTTTCATGCCGTCTGAAGGAACCGGTAAGACAAGCCACTACATGGCTGCAGGCCTATTCTCTGCAAACACACACACCGGTTCTTCAGAGCATGTGCTCATGAAGAACCGGTGTTACTCTGTTCCTGGATTGTAAATGGTCTGAGCGTAAGTGTTCCGTACATTATCTCCCATAATGAGTCAAGGGCAGAATCGGTCCCCTTTGACCGGTGTCTCCGGTAGTGCCACGTATCAGCTTGATATAATTGCCATATCCAGGCCGGTCACTGAACCTTTCATCTGCCCCGATGCAGCGGGAACGCTCGGTTAGTATGCTGTTTCGTTTACTTTTCGAACAGCTTTAAGTATTCACCGTATCCTTCTTTTTCTAAATCCTCCTTCGGGATGAAACGAAGGGCGGCGGAATTCATGCAGTAACGCAGTCCCGTCGGTGCCGGTCCGTCATTAAAGACATGACCGAGATGGGAATCGGCATGTTTACTTCTCACTTCCATTCTCACCGAGGAAAGCCTCCGGTCTTCTTTTCCGACAATATTGCCGGGTTCGAGCGGTCTGGTAAAGCTCGGCCACCCTGTTCCGGATTCATATTTGTCGAGGGAACTGAACAGCGGTTCCCCTGATACGATATCCACATAAATACCCTCTCGTTTGTTGTCACAGTATTCATTATCGAACGGTCGTTCCGTTCCCTCTTCCTGGGTCACTTTGTACTGGAGGGGCGTCAATTTCTTTCTGCGTTCTTCTTTTGACATTGGGCTGTATTTCCTGTCTTTTTTCGTTATTTCAGGTGCATTCCCGGCCTTGCCCCAGGTCTTTTCAAGATACTGATCACGACCGGAGAAATGCCGGTACGATTTATACCTGAGGGGATTCTTTTTGTGATAATCCTGATGATAGTCTTCTGCCTCATAAAAGGCTGATGCTTTCCGTATTTCGGTTACAATGGGCTTGTTGAATAATCCCGATTTCTGAAGCGCTGCCTTCGATTCTTCGGCAAGTCGTTTCTGCTCATCCGTGTGGTAAAAAATAACCGTCCGGTATTGTCTTCCCTTGTCGGCAAACTGCCCGGCAGGGTTGGTTGGGTCAATCTGCTTCCAGAAGATGTCGAGGAGCTCGGAATACGTTATCTTTCCGGGATCATAGGTAATCCGAACTGCTTCAACATGTCCGGTACCTCCCCTTGACACCTCTTCATATGAGGGTTTTTCTTTATTTCCGCCGGTATATCCTGACACCACGTCCACAACGCCATCAAGTTCTTCAAAGGGTGTTTCCATACACCAGAAACAGCCTCCGGCAAATGTTGCCGTTTCAAATCGTTCCTCTGCATATGCGGCCGGTCCGCCGTCCTCGCGCTTCTGTATCGTGAGTCCTGGGAGAATGATAAGGAGAAGGGACGATATGAGAATAATGAATCCGATCAGCCAGTAGTGACTGTCAGGTAGAAATATTTTCATGATTGTTACCTCCTGTCTCTTCCTAACCCCGATAAACGGGATGAGTCCCACTAAAGGGGATAAATGCGTTAACGTAATTATTTTCTGCCGGAAAAACACAAAAAATAATTTCTAACTTACCAATAAGATAATCATCATCTGCAGAAAAGAAAAGGAAAGGAAAGTGGTGAGAAAAAGATGTGATTTGAAATAAGAAAGGAAGATAGGAAACTCAAAAGCGGGCGGGAAAGTGTGAACCTCAGATTAATTGAGATTTAATATTTTAAAGATATTTGAAATATTTGCTGAACTTCTGGATTCTCATGACAATGTCATACTATCATCAATTGTTACAGATTAAACAGAGGTAGCATCCATTAAA
>JAFGQS010000067.1 GCA_016935565.1 Deltaproteobacteria bacterium | reverse complement strand
CTTCGCTGCGGCCCCGCACATATGAACCGGAATAACCGCCTTGGTGGAGGAGGTTTTTTTTGCTTCAATTTCATGAGGATCGAGATTCAGTGATTCATCGATGTCTGCCATGATCGGAATTGCCCCGACTTCCAGCACCGCTTCATACGTGGCAATGAAGTCGAAGGCCGGTACGATTACCTCATCTCCCGGACCGACATCCAGGGCAGTCAGCGCAACTTTCAACGCCGCCGAACCTGACGTCACGCCCAGCGTGTATCCTGCCCCCAGGTACGCTGCAAATGTTTCTTCGAACTCGCGCACCTTGAATATACCTTTTCGCTCCTCATCGAATCCGTATCTCATAAATACGCCCGTTTCCAGGATATCCATGACTTCCTTCATTTCTTCTTTTCCTATAATTTCAGCACCCGCCATTTTTCCCTCCGAATATATTTTTCAGTAATGATATATGGAAAAATCCAAATGCATGAGGAAACCGCTCTTTCTGCATCTGGAACAACGTCATTTTTCTTATGCTCGGATCTTACAGGTTCTTGACCTCGTAAAAAATGAATTTGTTTAACAGAGCACTCACGTTCGATAATTAGAATGCGTCTTCGTAAATCTCTATGACATCCCCTTCGGTAACCTTTCGAGGGTTGTTTTCTAACGGTCTGGCTACTGTCATTGCCGTGTCGGCAAGGAGTGGAAAATCTTTCCTGTCTATACCGAGGGTCTCCAGCGTATCGATTATCCCGCAATCGTCGATTAAATTCTCAACGGCCTCGACGGCCATATACGCAGCCTCACGAATGGAAAGATTGTTCACAACTTCTCCCATGGTCTTTGCGACGACGACATATTTTTCAAGGGCACCGGGTAGATTAAACCTCATAACAGACGGCAGTAACACGGTGTTTGCCAACCCGTGAGATATACCATACGTACCCCCGAGAGGATACGAAAGAGAATGTACAGCCGTCACTCCGGCATTTGCAAGACCTAATCCTGCATATAAACTGCCCAGGAGCATGTTTTTCCGTGCTGCAAGATTTGATCCGTCATGCACGCAGGTTCGCAGGTTTGACGAAATGAGTCGTATTGCCTCGAGAGACATCATTTCACTCATGGGACTTGAATGTATTGACGTGTACGATTCGAATGCATGACAGAGAGCATCCACACCGGTCGTTGCCGTTACCATGGGTGGAACACTCAGCGTTAATGTCGGGTCAAGAAGAGCCAACTCAGGATACAGGTACTGGCTGTTCATACCCTCCTTTTTTTTTAGATCTTTCCTGACAAAGACAGCGGTAAATGTGACCTCACTCCCCGTACCGGCAGTTGTCGGAACCATAATTTTCGGGAGACCCGGTCCCGGTACCTTATTTAAACCAAGGTAATCCTTCGCTTTGCCTTTATTCGCTGCAATGGCAGCGGCGGCCTTTGCAACATCCATAGCACTTCCACCACCGATTCCCACAACACTATCAGCCTTTTTTTTAACGGCCATCCCGGCAACCTTATCAGCAATTTCGAGTAACGGTTCTGCCTCGACTTTATCGTAGAGAACATACTTCATGCCGGCATGTTTCAATAGATCGGCGATTTTCTCATCAAATCCCCTCTCAGCAAGATTCTTATCCAGAACAATCAGTGGTTTCTTGCCATTCAATAACGTTACATACTCAGCCAATCGATCAAAAGCACCTTCTCCAAAAACTATTTCTTTCGCCCCTGTAAATGAAAAAATATTTCCCATGGTACCCTCTTCCGCAAAATAGTGTTTTTTCAGACATAGAATGGTATGTATCGGTGATATCGCGGAATAATCGCATATTAGTGCGGGTAAACACAAGGAGAAAATGACGGCGCAACAATCTCGAAGGATTTTTTCATTCTATTTTATGCATCGATTTTGCTCACCTTGTATCTTCGTCCACGATTTGTAAACACTGTCATTAAAAAAAGACGCCCACAAGGGCGTCTTTCTCATTTGATTATCCCAGCAATGTCCTACGTCACAAAAAGTGTAAATATTGTTCCTGTATGTCGCTGTCCGTCACCTGCTGCACGCGGGCGTCGTTCTTCTGCTCTCCTTACTTAATTAAGAGCAAAGAAACTACACGATACCCTGTGCCAGCATTGCTTCGGCTACCTTGACAAACCCCGCAATGTTCGCACCATTAACATAATTTCCCGGAGTTCCGTATTCTTCGGATGCCTCGACACATGCACTATGAATATCACGCATGATTCTTCTCAGATGGTTATCAACTTCTTCACGAGACCAGCTCAAACGCATGCTGTTCTGAGTCATTTCAAGCCCTGAAACGGAAACACCTCCCGCATTGGATGCCTTGCCGGGGGCGTATAAAACGTTTGAATCGAGGAATACTTCTATCCCCTCGGGCGTTGTCGGCATATTGGCACCTTCCGCAACCAATTTGACACCGTTATTGACGAGATTCTCTGCATCCTTACCATTAATTTCATTCTGCGTCGCAGAGGGAAATGCACAATCGGCTTTGTAGTTCCAGAGAGGATTATAACCGAGAGCAGGATCAACGGGTGTGTAAACCGCCTCGGGATACTTGTCTGCATATTCTTTTATACGGCCCCGTTCAACATTTTTGAGATAGAGAACATACTCGAGTTTTTTCTTGTTGATGCCCTTCTCATCGTAGATGCAGCCTGAAGAATCAGAGAGAGTAACGACTTTCGCTCCCAGATCAATGAGCTTCTCCACCGTATACTGAGCCACATTACCTGAGCCGGACACGAGACATACCTTGCCTTCAAACGAATCATTCTTCGTTGTAAGCATTTCAGATGCGAAATAGACACAACCGTAACCGGTGGCTTCCGGTCGAATCAGACTTCCTCCCCATGTAAGTCCTTTGCCCGTTAAGACGCCGGTGAATTCATTGCGCAGCTTCTTATACATACCAAATAAATATCCTATCTCACGGGCACCGACTCCGATATCTCCGGCGGGAACATCCGTATCCGCCCCGATGTATCTGAATATTTCCGTCATAAAACTATGGCAGAATCTCATTACCTCATTATCCGATTTCCCCTTTGGATCAAAGTTAGATCCGCCTTTGGCGCCGCCCATGGGAAGGGTTGTCAGTGCATTCTTGAAAACCTGTTCAAATCCCAGAAACTTGAGGATGCTCAGGTTAACGGAAGGATGAAAACGGAATCCCCCTTTGTAGGGACCGATTGCACCGTTCATCTGGATACGATAGCCCCGATTGATCTGAACTTCACCTTTATCATCCACCCAGGGAACACGAAAAATTACCGCACGTTCAGGTTCAACCATCCGTTCAAGAATCTTGGTCTTTCGATACTCAGGATGTTTTTCCAGAACCGGTTTGATTGATTCGGCAACCTCTGAAACAGCCTGTAAAAATTCGGGTTCTCCAGGGTTGCTCGCTTCACACATTTTCATAAAATCTAACATTGGCCTTACTCCTTTTACATTAGTATATAATTTCAGAGCAAATAACTATCTTGCCCCCATCGATCGTTTTTTCTTTATTAATATTTTAAAATTAATCAGTTGCTCATAATCCATCATTGTAGACATGGTGTGATTTTCCGTTTGTATATTTACCTCTTCAACACATGCAACCGGATTCAGACCGCCCATAAGGATCATCCCTACTTTATTCACATCCACGGGAATCTGGCATACGGGCTCACTCATTTCCCCGATGGAAAGTACACCATCTATTCCCACCTTCTTGAGCTTTGATACGATTTTTTCGACAAGACTTTGACTCGATGCCGGTATTTCCCTGAAGTTCGAAAGGATTCTTCCCTCCCCTTCCATAGAGGCCCGACGGACAGATGTCATCTTCCCCCTTATAAAAACCTCTGACGGATCAAGTGATGTACCTGAATAATAGATAAGCTCCGTAAAACGAAGTGGCTTTTTGTTCGTTATCTGAAGGATACCGCCGAACTTCGAGTCCATGGGAACACCATTCTTAAGAAGAACGCCGTTGATTGCAACACTGCAAACTGTTGCAAAACCCACCTTTCTCTCGGGGATGGTAATTTCTCCAAGCTTTTCCCCCTCGTCGGCATATGCCACAAGCCCACTGGAAAAAATTCCCGACTTAAAGGCAGGGGCCATTGCATCGAGTGCCTCTTTTGACTGCTCCTTCGGGAAAAAAGAGACGTTGACCGGAAGTAGACCCTTTCCCTTTTCCGGATCAAAGGTCGTTTTGAATGCGAGATTTTCTATGCGTGTGATGGAAAGTCCGACCTTATCATGTACCCTGGCACTATTTATCTCCTCGATGCCCATTTCAGTAATGACTCTCCCATCGTGTCTCCCGATGAGTTTTGTAAGCCCCCGTTCATCCATCAGTTTCAGATGGTACCTGACGGTTCTTTCGCTCAATACAATCCCATAATCCTGCAGTTGTCTCGCAATTAAGCGGGACCCCATCGGTTCTTGGGCATCGCTCAGAACCTTCAAGATGAGAATCGTCTTCTTTTCTATATCATGTGGGTATGCTAAAGTTATCATACGGCAATCGGCTACCTATTGCCAAACGCATCTATCATCATACCGACACGTTGTCAATTATAAAATTATAAAAAACGAATCGACGATCCTTATCTGTCAATGAAAAATTCGACGGAAGTCACCATTGATATGTAATGCAATTACCTTCGTGAAATTTGCATAGAACCGCCGAACCTCTGGAATGGATTGATACAGAAGCGCAGCAGATTTTAATAATCTTGGAATAATATGATGGTGATAACAGGAACTACCGGCAAAAACAGCGTGGTCTCTTGCTCCCGGTGAAATGTTTTTGTTTGTCCGATTATTACTAAGAGTACATCTTCAATTGATATTTTGTTATGTCTATAAAATTTCGCTTCGGATGAATTCTATAGCATTCCTGAAAATGAGGAGCCCCATTCCTTCTTCAGGCAAATCCTCCCGCGTCCAGCGGGGGTGATTCGTATAGTGGAGATACGCTTCGGGGTGCGGCATCATACCGAAGATTCGTCCCGTTTTGTCACAGATGCCGGCAATGGCATCAACGGAACCATTGGGATTTTCCGGATATTCCATCACCGCTTCTTCGTAATCTTTATCGCTGTATTGCATAACGACATGGTTGTCTCTGTGTAATTGTTCCAGCACGGCATCGCTATCGGTTACCACTTTGCCTTCTCCATGTCTCACGGGTAGATATATTCCATCAAGGTTTTTTGTAAATATACAGGGAGCATCCCTGTTTATCTTCAGGTAAACCCATCGATCTTCAAATCTGCCCGAGTCATTATAGGTAATTGTAGCATTTTGACAGGCATAGTTTCCGTCAAATGCGGGAAGCAGACCCAGTTTGATAAGTAGCTGAAAACCATTACACACACCGAAAATGAGCTTCCCGTCGGCAATAAATCGAAGAACCTGATCGTGAAGTCTTTCACCACTATCCTTTACCTTTGCATGGATGATCCTGTTTGCTCCCGCCTTTGCGCTGCCCATATCGTCTCCATCCAGAAAACCACCCGCCAGATTAAGAAAATGATAATCATTCAGACGTTTTTCTCCGAACAGGAGCTCGTTGATGTGAACGATATCTACTTCGTCAGATCCGGCAAGACGGCATGCATGGGCCGTTTCCATCTCACAGTTCGTTCCATAACCCGTTATCACGATCGATCGTACCCTTTTTGTCATTCCTACTCCTCTTCTCGAAAGACGAGACAGCTTTTATCTATTAAAAATTCAGCGTTTCCAGCCACGTCTTTTTCAACTCAGTGATATTTTCCTGAATGATTGTATTTCCACGGATCCCTTTTACGACAAAGGTTTCTTCGGATGAAACGATGCCGATATGCGCACATACATTATCTTCCATTATTTCTTCGAACCGTTCCTTTACGGCCCGAGAGATTGTCACCACAAACCTGCTCTGCGATTCGGAAAAGAGGAGATAATCGTCCCTCTCGATACCCTCATACGGAACCGATGAAAGGTCTATATTCATCCCGAGCCCACCGGAAAAGGCAGTCTCGGCAAGGGCCACGCCAAGACCTCCGTCTGAACAGTCATGGCAGGATGCAACGAACCCCGCTTTGATTGCCAGAGTTAATGAATGATACAGTTTCTTCGCCCTCGTGCCGTTCACTTTTGGAACGTTATTTCCCACGAAGCCCTGCATGGCAAACCATTCGGAACCGCCCAATTCCTCACAGGTTGTACCCAGGACATATACGAGATCACCGGCCTTTTTCGCATCCATGGTAACAGCCTTCCGCACATCTTCTATCTTCCCCATTACCGAAAAAAGCAGCGTCGGAGGAATTGATATTTTAGTTTCTCCTATGATGTAGTCATTTTTCATGCTGTCTTTGCCCGAGATGCATGGTACTCCATAGATCTTTGTATAATCATACAGCGCCTGATTTGCCCTGACGAGCTGCGCCAGTTTATATCGACCGTCCGGTGTTTTCTCCGATTCTACGGGATCACACCAGCAGAAATTATCGATACCGGCCATTTGTTCAAGCGATCCGCCAACGGCAATTGCATTCCGTACCGCTTCATCAATCGCACAGGCAGCCATATGATACGTATCGATATCACTGTATCGGGGACAGATCCCGTTGGCAATGACAACACCTTCATAGGATTCCAGAATCGGTCTGATCACGGCAGCATCACTGGGTCCATCATTTGCTATTCCCACAAGCGGCTTAACAATGCTGCCTCCCTGAACTTCGTGGTCATATTGCCTGACAACAGATTCTTTGCTGCAGATATTCAATCGAGAAAGCATTCCTTTCAAGGCTTGCCCCATATCATCCGGTTCAACAAAATTTGCTTCTTCGTGCCGGGGAGGTGTCCACCGTGCATTCAAACGCATCGCGGGAAGCCCTTCATGAAGGAATTTCATATCGAGATACGCAACGGTCTTCTCACCGTAACGGACATGAAACTTTCCCGAATCGGTAAAATATCCGAGAACCGTCGCCTCAACATCCATTTCGTTCGCCAGCGCGAGGAACTCATCAATTTTTTCAGGATCGACGGCAAGACTCATTCTTTCCTGCGCCTCTGAAATAAGAATCTCCCATGGTTTAAGACCGGCATATTTCAGGGGAGCCTTACTGAGGTCCATATCGCAACCACCGCATAATGTGGCCATTTCTCCCACCGATGACGAAAGACCACCGGCACCGTTATCTGTGATAGCACGATAAAGACCCCTGTCCCTCGCCATGAGAAGAAAATCCGTCATTTTTTTCTGTGTTATGGGGTCCCCGATTTGAACGGCTGTGACAGGCGACCCTTCATGAAGTTCTTCGGAAGAAAACGTAGCCCCGTGGATACCATCCTTTCCGATTCTTCCTCCTGTCATGACAATCATATCTCCGGGAATAATCTCCTTTGTGTGAGTCGGCTGTCCCAGAATGCGAGACGGCATAATACCACCGGTTCCGCAATAGACAAGGGGTTTGCCGAGGTACCGTTCGTCAAAAACAATGCAGCCGTTTACCGTGGGAATGCCGCTTTTGTTTCCACCGTGCTCAACCCCTTCTCTGACGCCTTCATAAATTCGCCGGGGATGTAGTATTCTCTTGGGTAGAGGATCAGAATAAAATGGTGAAGCAAAACAGAAAATATCCGTATTGAAAATCAGTTTTGCTCCCTTCCCCGTTCCAAAGGGATCCCTGTTGACACCGACGATGCCTGTCAGGGCTCCTCCGTAGGGATCCAGTGCCGACGGAGAATTATGTGTCTCCACTTTGAAGACAAGGTTATAATCATCATTGAATTTAATGACACCTGCATTATCGACAAAAACAGAAAGACACCAGTCGTTTTTACCCAGACTGTCTCTGATTTCCTTCGTTGATTGCTTGATGAAACTGCTGAAAAGAGAGTCGATTACCGTTGTTTTATCGTTCTCATCCTCATAGGTAATAAGACTGTTAAATATTTTATGCTTACAGTGTTCCGACCATGTCTGGGCAAGACACTCCAGTTCAGCATCCGTAACGCTTCTCCCGAGCCCTACGTTTGACCTCTCAGCCAGTACCGCCTCGTCGTTAACATATTCCTGAATGACCTTCATTTCATCAACCGTCAGGGCGAGCACCTTGGTATTACTGATCTCCTGAAGTGCCTCATCTGATACATTAAGGTCAATCTCATCGGTTACCGGCTTTTCATCGATGGTCACGCGGGGAACATATGGTTGAAGCCCCTCGTCGGGAGTCCAATCCATCCCGTCAACAATATTATAGTGCTGAGTGAGGTCGTTGGCCAGAAGCCCGGAAGCGATGTGTTCCGCATCATTCCTGTCGAGGTTCCCTTTTATAATGTATTGTCTCGATGTATAAACATCGACACTCCCTGGAAGATCATCGGCCATAAATAATTCTATTGCTTCCCGGGCTGTTTTGCCCACATTATCTGTGACACCGGGCCTGAATCCCACCTCAATAAGCCAGGTAAAATCCTTTGCAAGACTTCTATTGATGGCACACTGCTGTATTACAGGATCTGAAAGGGGACCCCGTGCGATTCGTTCAGCATCCTCACCGGTCAGATTCCCTTCGACGGTATAAATTTCTATTGTTTCGACACTTTCAACATTGATGCCGAGATGTTCGATTATTTTCCGCCGTGTCTTTTCACCAAGAGCATCTCTGATACCAGGCTTGAAGCCGATTTCTATTCTGTGAATCATTATGTTTCTTCCGTTTCTTATGCTTCGTCATACGGTTATTAATCAGATAAAATCACGTACCGGCACACCTTCCCCCGCAAGATAGGATTTAATCTCGCTTACCGTATAGAGTTGATAGTGCACCATCGATGCTATCAATGCCGCGTCGGCATTGGACTTTACAAATACATCTTTCAGATGTTCCGGCTTACCGGCACCTCCTGAAGCGATGACCGGTATGGAAACAGCACCGGAAATAAGAGACGTCAGGGTGAGTTCATAACCGTCACTGGTACCATCGGCATCGATTGAGTTAAGACAGATTTCGCCGGCACCTAAATTTTGTGCCCTTTGCGCCCATTCCAGGGCATCGATGCCCATGGGGGTTCTGCCGCCATTGATCCAGACTTCATATCCCGATGCTATCGATTTGTTCTTTTGTACCCGTTTTGCATCCATCCCCAGGACGATACACTGACTTCCGAATATTTTCGCACCCTGATTGATGATGTCCGGATTCATGACTGCGGCTGAATTAACACTGATTTTTTCCGCACCGGCATCGAGAACATTATGCATATCATCAAGCGTCCGTATCCCTCCCCCTACGGAGAAGGGTATAAAAATATTTTTTGCTACCTCGGTTACCACATCGATGAGAATGCCTCTTTTATCTGACGACGCGGTAATATCATAAAAGACGAGTTCATCCACACCTTGCTCATAATATTCTCGAGCCATGGCCACGGGATCACCGATATCGATATTTCCCTGAAACTTGATGCCTTTGGTGGTTTTACCTTCTCTGACATCAAGACAGATAATAATCCGTTTGCTGAGCATTAATAAATCCTTCCGTCCCAGTCAATAAAATTTTTTAAAATCTGTAATCCATGGGGACCACTTTTTTCAGGATGAAATTGGGTTGCAACGACATTCCCCTTACCGATCACCGATGGAAAATCAATACCATAATTCGTTGTAGCGACAATATTTTCCTTCCTTTCCGGCCCGGGATAATATGAGTGGACGAAGTAAAACTGTGCCCTCGGATCGATATTTTTCAGCACCGGGTGTTGACATACAATTGAAATATGGTTCCATCCCATATGGGGAATTTTCAGCCCCGTACCGGTAAATCTTTTGGCAATACCGGATATCACACCAAGGCACACGCTCTCATTCTCCTCGCTGCTATCAAGAATGATCTGAGCACCCAGGCAGATTCCGAGGAATGGTTTGCCCTGATCAATGACCTGACGAATTATCCCATCAAGATTCAGAGATTGTATCATTTCCATAGCAGCACCTGCAGCGCCGACTCCCGGGAATATAACCCGTTCCGATGACAGGATTTCTGAAGGTTTGTCCGTAATGATACAGGGAATACCGAGATGATTGAGAGCTCTCTTTACTGATGTGAGATTTCCCGCTTTATAGTCAATAATTGAAATCATGAGTTATTTGATTGATCGTCCTTGAGAGATTTTATTATATTTCCGACGATCACATCAACTCCCTCGCCCAGGAGAAATTCGATTGAGAGCCTTTCCAGATAATTGTCATCCCATGGCAGGTTGTATTCATTGACAAGATTATTGATCATATTGAACTTATCCCCTAGGACTTCCTTCTTTTCTGAAGGCGTTAAATCCTTTTTAAAGTCTACATGAATCAGTAATATATGACGTATCAGGTGACCATCACCCAAAAGGGGAATAATAACAATGGGAGCCTTGTCGGTTTTTCCGAGGCCGGCATATATCTCTCCGGTACTGATAATAGTTCGTTTAGTTCCCTTAACTGAAACGGGTTTGGCTACCCTCGATTTCATCGCCAGAGAAACACCGCCTCTCGTGCTTATTTTTATGGTCGTTGTATCTACCGGTTTTCCATTATTACCAAGATTGTCAATCCTGTAAAGTGTATATCCTTTGATACTGGAGATTGCGTTTTGAAGCCTTCGTACAGCAGATCCATCCTTACTTGTCAAATTTTCCAGTGAAAATTTAAGTTCTCTCATGAAACCGAAGAGAATACCAGCCAGCATCTCGCCTTTCCTGCTGGTGCCAACGGTTACCGTCTTAGCTTGATGACGTATGGCGTCGATTGGCCGTGAAAGCTCGTCGATAGCTCGCCCGAGGCTGATATCAAGCATATCGAGGGGGGATGAAGATATCCTTTTTTCTTTAAACTCTTCCCAGAAATCCTCCAGAGGCAATTTCCCAACAGCATATTTCATAAGAAGCGTGATGTCCGACGCTAACCCGACACAGAGGGAAGAAAAAAATCCTTGATCTTTTCGGAAACGAAAGGCCGATGAGAATTCTTCCATAATTTTATGGAGATCTGCATTTGCAATTTGTTCAAAAACGGATTCATTACATTTATCCAGTTCTCTCACTTTCAGAGACAATTTATTTCTGAAGGTCCGGAAGAATTCTCCGTCTTCATTGATACTGCACGCTGCATAATAGCCCCATATATGTCCAGCAAGCGTATTGAGTATTATCGAAGTGGGATACGAGGAGCGGGGAACGAAAATTATCGAATCGGCAATGTCATTAAACCGCGTTTCCCCTTCATCGGTAATGACGACGGCTGCTGCTGCATGGGCTTTAAAGATTGCCACGTCTTTGACGATGTCTTCAATGACCGGTTCCGGGTTTCCCGCCGTGCAGGTAATAATCAGCGGCTCAGAAGAAAGATCGATATGTTTCTTATCCTCCACGATGTCTGACGATATGGTTTTATAGCACAATTCACTTAGTTTTATTCTTATTTCATCGGCAGCAACCTTATTGGGTCCGCTCCCGACAACAGCCCAGTATGTTTTCTTCTTAACAATATCCCACGCTGATTCCTTTATATGGTCCTTGGCCGATATCACGCTATTCATCTTATCGGGGGCATCCTCCAGATCGGTCAGTTCCTTTGCTATGCGATTGCCCGACATGGTTCCCAGTATCTGTGCGAAATAGAGGGCCAGGATATAGCCGGCGACAATCTGGGAATAAAATGCTTTTGTCGATGCCACGGACATTTCAATATCCCGTCCATCACTCGTGTAAAAGACTCCATCGCTTACATGAGTAATATCAGACTGCCTGCGATTGACAATCGCAATCAGATGAGCGCCTCGATCCTTCGCCATAGCGACGGCCCTGTTGGTATCGGTTGTGGTACCCGATTGCGTAACAGCAATAATGAGCGTGTGATCAAGATTATCTTCGAGGAAGAACCCACTCAATTCAGAGGCGGTCTTTGCCGTAACAGTAATATCAGCACGTTGCAAATATTGTGAAAAAGCATCGGCAATTGCAGCACCGGCTACTGCAGCAGTACCCTGTCCGATAATAAAGACATTTCTGATGATTCCATTCCGGAAGGCCTGTACTATTCCCCGAGGGACGATATCATATCCCAGATTGAAAGCAACATGCGCAGTATCGTCCTGAACACGGGTGATGCGGTACTTACCTCTCAGAGTTTTTCGCGCAGATAACGGGGCTTCGAATATTTCCTTCAAAAGATAGTGAGGATAGTCTTTTCGATCGATATCACGTGTCGTAATTTCCGCTGTCTGTGCCATATCGTCAGAAACATCAAAATGGTGCCCATCATAATACCATGCATCGATTCCCCGGGAAGAATCTCCTTGACCTTTGTTGAGAATGACAATCTGTCCCCTTGTTCCGGGATTTCCCGGTATTCTTTCATTCTCGCCGTCCATCTTGACAAAACGCGTGGTCATTTCAACAAGACCATATAATTCCGATGAAAAAATGAATTTGTCATGACACAAGCCAACATACAGAGCTTGTCCGCTTCCTTTCAGGGCAAGGTATATCTTGTCCGGTTCCAGATTACTCTGCATTGCAATAGCATGTGAACCCTCAAAGTCGTTCAAGGCCAAACGAAAGGCTTCGGTCAGGTCACATCCTGTATAAAGATATTTTTCAATCTGGAGCGGTATGATTTTCGTGTCCGTCGTGACACTTTTATCGATGGACGCTCTCCCATCTGCCTCTATAATGGACCTCAGCAGGTTATAGTTGTCGATATCACCGTTGAGTGCAACATTGATTGACCAGTTTCCCCTCCCATAATGAGGATATTCTTTGACCGGCAGGAGCAGTTCCGAAGATGTATCCAGATTCGTATCCAAGGTAAAATTGTTAATGGGATGACAATTCTCTTCCGTAATCGAACCAACGGAGGCCCATCGTGTATGGGCTAAATAGATCTCGGATTCGGCAGCCTTATCGAGAGTCGCCCGAAGTATCCGATCCGATCGAATCCTTTCTCGAATGAATCTGGTATTCTCGCCCAGTTCTCCCGTAACGGAGGCTTTCTTGTAAGTGAATATGATCGTTGTTCTGCCGTTTTCCCCTGCTTCGCCAGACAGTTGAATGGAACCATCGTGCAGATCCCCCGGGTTCAGCCTCTTGATCCAAGCATCATACAGGTTGCTCTTGATGAGACCCTCTTTCATCTCATCGAGGGCTTGCCTGCCGCTGAGAGTGGCCATAATCTGAATGCCCGCTGAATCTCTCCCCCGTACCTCCAACCTGTCGATTGCATTGAGCAGCAGATTGATATTTGTATATTTTCTAAAACTTGCCTGCGAAATGCCTTCCCGTTGATCGGATCCTGACAGAAACATGATCCTGTCGACATTGGAAAGAATGTCCCTTTCGAAAGCCCATGCAGTATCCCGCATAAAATTCAGTGTTTCATTAATCTGTTCAATATCACCTGTGGAAAATCCGGTTACGTTCTCTTCCAGCAACATTTCCTGCTTTCTCAGGAAAGAATTCATTCTCTTTGACAGTAAAGAAAGTTTTTCCACCCCTTTCTTCATAAAGAAGAGGTGTTCGAAGATCGCATCCTGCTTTAAGGCGATGACAGTATCTGCCAGAATCTTTTGTGCATCCGGTCCACCGAGATAATCGCTTGTCGGAACAGATTCATTCAGGAGCACTTCCATTCCGCAGTTTTCTATTCTATCAAAGCAGTTTGAAAGATTCTTTATTACGTCTTCGGTCTGTGCGGAGTTACCTCTTTTGAATACAAGAATCCCGGCGAGGCCGCAAAGAATGGTATCCGGCATCATCGGAAAGATAATTATTGAATCGGGGGGTACTGACCGCGGATCACGGCCCAGGTATACATTCCGGCATTGGACGGTATAATATATATTTTGCAATACTTCTCTGATTTGTCTGAACATTATAAGAAATACCAATCAGTTCCACTTGAAAGCATAACTACTGATCCACGTTGTTACGGAGAGTTTCTTTTACTCGGTATACTTAAGTGAAGCCTCTATAAACTTACTGAATAAAGGGTGAGGTCGTATCGGCTTTGATTTAAATTCAGGATGGAACTGGCATCCAAGGAACCACGGATGATTAGCAAGTTCCACAATCTCGACGAGATGCCCATCGGGAGATGTACCGCTGATACGCATTCCGCTTTGAACGAGGATATCTTTATATTCGTTATTGAATTCATAGCGATGGCGATGCCTTTCGCTGATTTTCCCCTTTCCATAGGCTTGAAACGCACATGTGGTTTGATCAATAACACACGGATACGACCCCAATCTCATAGTACCACCCATATCAGTAATATCCCTCTGCCCGGGAAGGTAATCAATGACCGGATAGGGCGTTTCCTGATCGAATTCGGAACTGTTCGCTTTTTCCAGGTTGCAGACATTCCGTGCATATTCCACAACTGCTACTTGCATTCCGAGACAAATACCGAAATACGGCACATTGTTTGTTCGTGCATAGGTTACGGCCTGGATCATACCTTCAATACCACGCCGTCCGAACCCACCGGGAACCAGTATTCCATTAATACCGTCAAACTGATCGATAATACCTTCCCGTTCTATCTGCTCCGAATCGATGAACCGGAGGCTTACTTTGCAGTCATTACTTATTCCGCCATGAACGAGAGCCTCATTAAGACTTTTATATGAATCTGTCCAATCAACGTATTTTCCCACCACGGCAATTGTAACTTCATGGGAGGGATTCTTAATCCTGTCAACCAGCCGTTCCCATTCTCCGAGACGGGGTTGACCCGTCCAGATATTTAAAAGATCGACGATCTTCTGATCGACCCCCTCTTTATTATAGATGAGGGGGACTTCATAGATGGAATCAACATCTTTGGCAGTAAAAACCGCCTCGACCTCTACGTTACAGAAAAGCGATATTTTTTCTCTTATCTCTCTCGACAGAAAATCTTCAGTTCTGCACAGAAGGATATCCGGCTGAATACCGATTTCACGAAGGGCTTTAACGCTGTGTTGTGTCGGCTTTGTCTTAACCTCACCGGCAGTTTTGATATAAGGAACCCATGTGAGGTGAATAAATATGGCATTCTGTTTTCCCACTTCATTACGAAACTGCCGTATCGCCTCCAGAAAAGGAAGGCTTTCGATATCTCCTACAGTTCCACCGATCTCCACGATTGACACGTCATAGCCTGCGGATGCTTCCCTGATATAGTCTTTAATTTCATTCGTAATATGGGGAATAACTTGAACGGTACCGCCCAGATACTCTCCCTTTCGCTCTTTCGAAATGACGGAAAAGTAAACCTGTCCCGTGGTCAGATTATTTGCCTTACTCATTGCTGTATTGGTAAAACGCTCATAATGACCGAGATCGAGATCTGTTTCGGCACCATCGTCCGTCACATATACCTCCCCGTGTTGAAAAGGATTCATGGTGCCGGGGTCAACGTTGATGTAGGGATCCAGTTTCTGATTGGCAACTTTTAATCCGCGACATTCGAGAAGAGCAGCTATTGAAGCACCCGCAAGCCCTTTACCGAGAGAAGAAAGAACTCCACCTGTAATGAAGATGTATTTTGTTCTCATTTTTCAAGAGGTTCCTTACAATATGAACTTAGCTACGTGTTGAATAATGACATATATACATACAATATCAATACAATATGTCAAGCACCATCTTCGTTGATCAGTTCTTTCAGGAGTTCAGATTGGATAGCACCGCGCGGGCAAACGTTCACACATGTATAACACAATGTGCATTTGACCGGATCAATGGTGAATATTTCACCATTTCGTGATATCGCTCCGTGCGGGCACTGATCAATGCATTCATCACAAAAGATACAGGTGCCGCAACTCATGCATCGGTCAATCTCGTCCTCTTCATCACCAAAATAGACAGTCTGAATTCTCCTTGTGGGAACAAGATTTTTTTCGGGATAAACAAACTCCTCACCAGCCAGGGTTGCGTGTATTTCCATGGCCGCAAGTCTGCCGGACCCCACCGCATCGGTAATCAGGCCCGGTTTATTGATATCGCCGCATCCGTATATCTTGATGTCACTGCTCCTGAAGGATTTTTCCGAGGTGATCATATACCCTCTCTCATCCAGAAACACTGAATCCGGCAGAAATGATGTGTCAGGTATTTCACCGATGCTGAAGAAAACAACATCAGCCTTAATAGTTGTTCCGTCTTTAAAATATATTTTCTTCGCATCCAGCTTTTCGATTGCCTTCGGCCAAAGAACCTTCGTTCCCAGTTCAGTCGCCAGTGCCAGTTCCTTCCCCGAAGCCAGCGGTTTTTGAATATCAATCGCCGTTACCTCGTTTGCTCCAAGTCGCCAGGATTCACAGGCTATATCCATACCGACATTACCGGCACCGATGATGGCGACATCTTTTCCCGAGAGATCCATGGACTTACCGTCATTGATATCCATTAGAAATTCGAGACCCGACAGAATCCTGTCGCCGCCATTATATGAGATTTTTTTTGTTATATGGGCACCTGTGGCAACTACAACAATTTCACTCTGATTGTAAATTTCATCAAAAGCCGTCCTATTAATCCGAACGCCCAAATTGAACCGGATCGGCAGAGATCTGATTCTCATTATATCCCTGTTTAATGTCTCATCGGAGAGACGTTCCCGGGGAATTGCCTTACGTACCTTTCCGCCCACATCATCCATGGCATCATAAACCCTGACTTGATATCCTTGACGGGAGAGCTGCCATGCCGCCGACAATCCCGAGGGCCCGGATCCTATGATCGAAATAGTTTCTTTCCTTTTCCTTCCTTTGATAACCGGTTTAAATTTTGGATAATATGTCTTTGCCAGTAACCGGATCTGAACGGGGCCATCAATTACATTTCTGTTACACGCATCCATGCAGGGAGCGGGACATGCAGTGCCACAGACAGATACACGGAAGGGAGTATATTCATCCATTAAGAGTTGCGCCTCTTTAACTTTGCCTGCCTTGATAAGGTTAAAAAAGACCGGCGTCGGAATGCCGGTGGGGCAGTTAAACGTGCAGGGAGGCGTCAGGTTGAAATGTTTCGGCATTTGCGTTTTGATATTCATTCCTGGCGTATATAAATTCCCAAAAGGCCGATGTCCCTGTTTTGTGATTTTTACAAATTCTTTAATCGTGATACCGACAAGATCCACATCCAGGTCGTTTTCATACTCATTTAAAGCAGTTTCGAGAAACTTCACATCGCTTTCATCAATATCAGCGAAGATTGCCCCGGGTCCAAGTTGATATTGATGAACGGTACCCCGCACATAAATTACTCCGCCGTGTATACCAGTTCCTACACTATATCCGACCGGTGACGGTTTTCGATTATTTAGATTGAGAACGACAACTCTACCGCCTGCCATATATTCGCCGCAATAATCCTTAGCAGTACCGCCAATGATGAGCCAGGGGGATTGATCCAGATACTCCTTCATATGAATACCTGCCCTGTATTCTACATCTCCCTTGATAAAGACTTTGCCACCCCTCATCGAGTGACCCGGTATCTCCCCTGCTTTTCCATGAATGATTATTTTGCCGGCATTCATGGTATTTCCGACCCCATCCTGTGCGTTGCCATATACGATAAGACGGGGACCATTCATAAAGGCTCCCAGATCCTGTCCCGGGGTGCCGTGAATATGGAAAACTGCGCTCGAATTGATACCACCTGCAATATATCTCTGGCCCAACACGTTTCTCAATATAATCTCTTTGGCACCATGGGAGAGTGACTCTCGTATCTGTCTGTTTAATGCTTTGTAATACAATCCTTTTGCAACTATCGTGAGCATATCAATCTCCGGCGTGCTTAATTCCAAGAATCCGCAATTCTTCGCTGTTCAGGCCAACCCCTCGCAACCTGTCTCTATTTCCTCTCAATGCCTCTATCGCACTGATTCCCATGGATCCCATCAATTCTTTGATTTCTTCTCCCCACGCGTGGAGAAGATTTTTCAGCGCTTGAGATGCCTCTTTCACATCAAGCCTTTCGGCCAGCCCCGGCTTGTTTGTAGTTATGCCGTAGGGACATTTTCCCGTAAAGCACCGCTGGCACATACCGCATCCCAATGCTATTAAAACCGGCGTTGCCATATAAACCGCATCAGCACCGAGACAGATGGCCTTCAAGACGTCAGACGAACTCTGAACTCCACCGGATGCAACGAGACTCACGGTGTTTCTAATTCCTTCCTCCGTCAATCGTCTATCGGCGGCAGATATGGCAAGCTCGATGGGAATTCCCGTATTCTGGCGAATTTGAAGCGGGGTTGCACCCGACCCTCCTCGAAATCCATCAATGGCGATTATATCAGCACCCGCTCGAGCAATGCCGCTTGCGATCGGTGCAACATTATTCACGGCAGAGATTTTAACCGACACGGGAACCTCATACTCCGTTGCTTCTTTGATCGCGTATATGAGCTGCCGCAAGTCCTCAATGGAGTATATGTCATGATGTGGCGCCGGTGACAGTGCATCAGTACCCTCGGGAATCATTCTCGTCTTTGAGATAGCCTCTGATACTTTTTCACCCGGAAGATGGCCTCCGATTCCGGGCTTTGCACCCTGCCCTATCTTTATTTCTACCGCTGCCGCGGATTTCAGATAGTCCTCACTGACTCCAAATCGTCCGGAGGCGACCTGAACAATTGTATTGCTGCCGTACTGTCTCAGGTTCTTATGAAAACCACCTTCTCCCGTGTTCCAGTATGTACCAACGGCCTTTGTAGCTATTGCCTCTGCTTCCTGAACCCTGAGATTTACGGCACCGAAGCTCATGGCTCCGAACATGATCGGAACTTCCAGCTTGAGCTGAGGGCCGACCTCTCCTCCGTAGTGGTCTGATTTCATACCGAGATACCGTCGAATCTCCATTGGTTCACGCAACGGATCTATGGAGGGATTTGTTACCTGGCATGCGTCGAACATCATATGGTCAAAATATCTCCTTTGCGGGCCCGTTGCTCCCGTCCCGACGAGCAAAACACCTCCATCAGATCCCGCCTGACGCCATATATTATGGACATGGTAGGTTGTCCAGTATCCATGTGATGTATGCATCGGTTCATGTCTAATGTGAATTGCATTCTGCGGACACATTTTCACACATCGCTGGCAGGCATTACACGCACTCAGGTTTGCCCACGGCCTATAGATGACCTCACCATTTTTCCCCTTGACCGGCTTGAGTGATATTTCACCGAATGAGCACTCCCCGGCACAGATGCGACAGCCGTTTTCATAATCGCATCTGTTCATGTCAAATTCAGGGTGGAACGGAGATATGATTTTCCAGTTAGATTTCATTTCAGCCATTATGCTGCCCACCTGTCCGGTTCTTTGTGCAAGTCAAAGATAACGGGTTCACCCCCTTTGGGAGACCAGACATTATCGACGTCGGGAGATAGAAGCCGGATACTGCATTCCTCTGATGATGCATAGCATGTATTTCCAACCGTCGCACAAACAACCGGACGTAATTTGTTCCTGTCATTCAGAACAATGGCACCACCGCTATGGGTTAATACGATCCCGAAGGGACCATTAACAATGGCAGGACCGTAAATCTGCCTGAGATATCTCCGTTTTTTGTCATTTGTCCTGTCTATTTCCTCCCAGAGTGGCGGGGCCATAACATAGCACGCATCTTCCTTTGAAAGGTTGTCTCTCCGTGTCAGCTTGTCGTAAATATATGTGATAACCTCCGTATCTGTCTGGAGGAGGCAGTAATAACCATACATCTCAAGCCATCTGAGGTTAGTCCCGTAACTCGTTATTTCTCCGTTGTGGACAACCGCTTTATCAAGAATCGTGAAGGGATGGGCACCTCCCCACCAGCCGGGCGTATTAGTTGGAAATCTATTGTGGGCAACCCACATATATCCCCTGTAATCCCGTATTCCGAAGTAATCTGCAATGTCTTCGGGATATCCGACACCTTTAAACACGGCCATGTTTTTTCCCGAGGATACGACAAAAACACCGTCCATCTTGTTGATATTCATAACTAGGTCGACAATATAGTCCTCCTCTGTCTGTTCGGGAGACAGGAATTCATCGATCGGTTTGAGAAAATATCTCTTAAAGTACGGGCCTTTGGGAATCCGATTATTCGGGTGAACCGGAATTTGCTCCGACTGATGGATATATGTTTTACTCATGAGGTAATCTTCAACAATCGGAATGACAGGGCTGTGTCGATCCCCTTCATACATGATATGAAACGCATATTTATCCGTATGTTCGGGATACACACCGTAGACTGCGAAGCCACCCCCGAGACCGTTCCCTCGTTCTTTCTGTATCCGGATAGCCTCCTGAATTTGGCTCCCATCGATAAGATTCCCATCCGTGTTTATAATTCCGACAATTCCACACATTGATGTTTCTCCATAATTTTCATTAGAGAACGGCTTTACCACGTTGATTGCCTGATAATTCCAGGCACAGATCAACAAACCATATAAAATTCGCGTAGATCATCTGAGCCTGAACATAGTAATCACGTTCTATATCTTTAAATACATTGACATAGTTTTCACATTCCTGTCCTGTCTCAAACCATTCGTTCAGCATATCTTCCGTGACTTCAACATGAAACTGAAGCCCATATGCGTTCCGGTAACGAAAAGCCTGATGGGGGCACTCTTTTCCGATTGCAAGGAGAGTCCCCCCATGTGGTATCTCAAAAGTATCCTCATGCCACTGAAATACCTGCAACGTTTTTGATAGCCCCTGAAAGAGAATGTCTCTTCTGCCTTCACCGGTTACAAAAACGTTTTTCCATCCCACTTCGCTTTCAGATGCTTTTTCAACTGATGCACCACATGCATGTGCAATCATCTGGGCGCCAAGACAAATGCCGAGAATCGGGATGTTTTTATCTACGGCCTTTCGCAGGAATTCCTTTTCATCCTTTAAAAACGGATACAGGTTTTTATCGTGTACACTCATATGACCGCCCATGGACACGATGGCATCGAATTTCTGTATACTCCGTGGAAGTTTTTCTTCCTTATGGAGTTTTACCGTTTGCAAGTGAAAGCCATATGATTCCAGGAATTCTCCGAGGGTTCCCGGCCCCTCCGATTCAACATGCAAAATGATAAGTGCCTTTTTCATCATAATCAGAGAATCGGTAAATACTTCTCCAGCTCGTAGTTACTTACCTGCGTCCGGTATCGATCCCATTCTATCTTTTTGTTCGCAATGAACTTATCGAAGATATGATCGCCCAGTGCCTCGCGAACCAACTCACTTCTCTCGGTGAAATGTATTGCCTGACCCAGGCTACCGGGCAATGATTCGATGCCCTGCGCCTGACGTTCTTCAGCAGACATTTCAAAGATGTCTTCTTCGATCGGATCCGGAAGCTTATATTTCTTTTCAACACCCTTCAGCCCGGCCGCCAACATGACTGTAAACGCCAGATATGGATTACAGGCAGGATCGGGACAGCGGAATTCCATTCTCGTTGCCTGAGCTTTGCCCGGTTTATACATGGGAACACGTATGAGGGCAGATCTGTTTCTTCGAGCCCACGAAATGTAAACGGGGGCTTCATATCCCGGCACTAATCGCTTATACGAATTAACCCATTGGGCAACAACCATAGATATTTCCTTCGAATGTTCCAGGAGACCTGCAATATAGTGTTTAGCCATATCGGACAAGTAATACTTATCGTCAGCCTTGAAGAAGGCATTTTTCTTTCCCTTGAAAAGGGATTGATGCACGTGCATACCACTGCCGTTTTGACCGAAAACAGGTTTCGGCATAAACGTAGCGTAGACTCCATGCTGCATGGCAATTTCTTTGACCGTCAGACGATAGGTCATTGCATTATCCGCCATTCTGAGTGCCTCGTCATATTGAAGGTCTATTTCGTGTTGACTCGGGGCCACCTCATGGTGACTGTATTCCACTTTGATACCCATACTTTCAAGGGCAAGTATCGTATCACGCCTCAGATCGCTTGCAACATCGAGCGGAGTCAGGTCAAAATATCCGCCTAGATCGAGAAATTCCAAGTTTTTGGATGAATCCTTAAAATAAAAGAACTCGAGTTCCGGACCGACTAAGAACTGATACCCCATGTCGGCTGCTTTTTTCAGATTTCGTTTCAGTGCATATCGGGGATCTCCTTCATAGGGTGTACCATCGGGGTTCAGAATGTCACAGAACATTCTGGCAACATGCATATCATCCTTGTAGCGCCAGGGTAGAAACTGGAACGTAGTCGGATCGGGCTTGGCCACCATGTCACTTTCTTCGATCCGCGCAAATCCCTCAATGGACGATCCGTCGAAACCCATACCTTCTTCGAAGGCACCCTCCAGCTCCTCTGGAGAGATTGAAAAACTTTTTAAGATGCCTAAAACATCCGTGAACCAAAGACGAATGAATCTCACCCTCTTGTCTTTAACCTGCTTTAATACATGTTCATAATCTTTCTTTGCCATTAATCACACCGATCCTTTCCTCCCACTACAGTTCCAGGTTATTCCGATCGCATTCGCTGACGGAATAACTGTCCCAAGTGGGAAGTATTTTTTGTATTGACAGTCCGACATTCCTCTGTCTGCCTTTTAAAGAAAGAGCAACATCAGTGCCAAAATAAGACACATCATGTCATCAGATTACAACATATTGATATGATGAGGTATTACGTGGAGTGATCGGCAGAAAAAAGAAAACGGTGAGGTAACAATTGACTACATCTATGTAGGATTAATTGATACTTGCTACATCTACGTACGGTAACGTTTTGTATCAATATCATGTTTCTGGATTCTCAAACCCATAATTCTCTCGCTTGTCCCGAGAATCTTCGCTGCCTGAGACATATTTCCCCGGGAGGTTTTCAGAGCATCCATGATCAAATCTCTTTCCAGATTATCCAATTCACCCTGCAGGGTCCCATATGGAATTGTTCCCGTATACGTCGAGCTCTGGAGAGTCGGGGGGAGATGATATCCGTAGATAACTCCTTCATTACTGACAAGAACGGCTCGTTCAATGCAATTTTCCAGTTCGCGGACATTGCCGGGCCAGTGATAACTCATCAACATATCGATAGCGTGCGTACAGATTCGGTGAATTCTCTTATTATTCACCTTGGCGTATCGCTCCACGAAAAAATCAGCCAGGAGCAAAATATCCGTTTTTCGTTCCCGGAGTGGCGGAACGTAAATGGGGAATACATCCAACCGGTAATAGAGATCTTCTCTGAATTTTCCTTCCGCCACCAATTCTTCCAGGTTTCTATTTGTTGCTGCAATCACCCGTACGTCAACCTTCGTTGTGGTCGCTGCACCGACCCTTTCAAACTCACGCTCCTGGAGTACCCGTAATAACCGTATCTGCACCATTGGCGGAAGATCCCCCACTTCATCAAGGAAAATGGTACCCCCATGTGCAAGCTCAAACCGGCCCTTTCTCTCGTATGTTGCACCGGTAAAGGCACCTTTCTCGTGTCCGAAGAGTTCACTTTCCAGCACCGTTTCAGGAAGGGCTGCACAATTTACTTTTATCAGGGATTTGTTTGCTCTCAAGCTGTTATAATGGATGGCATTGGCTACCAATTCCTTACCGGTCCCGCTTTCTCCTCTGATCATCACCGTTGCATTGCTTCTCGAAACCTGAGCGACAAGTTCATAGACCTCTCTCATTCCCTTAGATTTTCCGATGATATTGGCCGGTCGAAACCGTTCCTTCAGTTCACTCTGAAGACGCAGATTTTCCTGGATCAGTTTTTCACGTTCCTCTTGTGTCTCCTGACGGAGACGGACTGCTTGTGCTACCATCGATGCTATAATCGAGAGGAGACGAACATCTTCCTTAAGAGACGTTGAATCATCAAACAACCGATCGGTACTGAGCGTACCAATGACCTCATGACCGATCTTAATTGGTACGCATATGAAAGAAATATCTTCTGTTTTTAAATTTTTTCGTGCACCGGTTCGATCTAAAAAAAGAGGTTCCTCTGAAATGTGGGGCACAATCACGGGTTGACCGGTCTCAACGACTTTACCGACAACCCCTTCACCGATCTGATATCTGCCACGTCTCCTTTGATTTTCAGAAAGACCATGGGCTGCCTCAATATAAATTTCACCTGATGTCCGATTCACGAGCGTGAGGGCTCCTCTGGTCATGCCCATTTGCTCTGACAGTGCATTGAGAACCGGGCCGACGACCTCACGGAGATCCATGCTTCGGCTTAATGCTTTGCTGACTTCCCAGAGAAGTGTCAGTTCCTTAACTTCCCTGTTAACCTTTGCCTGATTCTTTTCAGACTTCTTACTCATATCCATCGAACCCTTAATTGTATTTCATGATATTTTGTCGAACACTACCATATTGTCGGATTTGAATCAAATTAATGTTTTCAGAAAACCGATCAGAAACGATAACAGGTACAAGCCTGTAACATATGTCAAAAAGAGAAACTATTTGGAATGATTTTAACATAGACTATTGGCTGAAATTGCACATGACACCTCGAATATACAAATTAGAGCTCCCCGCAACAAGTTGCGGGGAATCTCCGATTGTCGAGGAAAATGTTTATTTGTATTCGCTCGCCCTGTTAAATGCCGCTTTGCGGCCCTTCTTCGAAGGATTTAACTGGGCTCGATAGCCCCGCCGCAAGCAGCGGGGAATGCGCTCGCTGTTCAATTCAAAAAAATATAAGCGGTTATTTACCGTTTGAAAGTTAGTACGCATGTATAGTATATTTAAAACTATAACGTGACGTGTTCTCATGCACATGATAGATAGTTATCCAAACAGTATTCCTCCGCTATAAACTTACCTATGCCGGTCTCGATTGACATGTCTCTTTCATTCAGCATTTTCCTCTACACTCCTTAAATCAAAAATGCATAGTAAACATAAAAGCTTGTCACATGGATTCAATAGCATGAATCGGTAAAAGGTTAAGAAGGAGGCCGTCATGAAGAGACGCATAATTACTATGATCATTATTGTGGGTTTAGTACCCGTTTTTGTATTCGGAGGTATGCGCTGCCCGAATGGAGACTTAATTACCGAAGGAACCCATAAGATTAGAGTTCTTGCATCATGCGGAGAGCCCATTTCGAAAGAAGAAATAGGATACCGATGGGAACAGTCGAGTAATTATAAGCAAAAGCTTATAATTGAGCAATGGACCTATGATATAGAAGACGGTCAATATACCATTTTAACGATTATCGCAGGTAAGGTTGATAAGATTGAATCAGTTCGAAAATAAAAGATCAACGTAATCGATAAAACCACTCTTAACAGTAAAATATTGACGGATACCGTGATACTGTTGTGAAACCATTTTTACGGCATTTCGCTTATGATATAATTCAAACCTTTGACAAAGATATATGGAGGTTAAGTAATCATGCACTATAATACGGCATTACGGGCGTATGGAGCAAAACGGATTGAAGAAATAGAAACCGCTGATATTTTGATCGGCATACCCTGTTTCAACAATGAAAAGACGATTGAACGTGTGATCCAGATGATAACCCATGGCCTTTCAAAACATTATAAAAAAATGAGGAGTGTTCTTTTCATCGCCGATGGCGGGTCAACAGACGATACCCGTGAGGTCGCCAGGGAATTTCAACTGAAGCCCTGGCAGGAAAAGATTGTAACAATATATCGAGGGCCCGGTGGGAAAGGTACAGCTCTGCGATCAGTGTTCGAGGCTGCCAACCGGCTCAAAATCAAGGCGTGTGCCGTTGTGGATTCAGATCTCCGCAGCATCACACCGGACTGGGTAAAATACCTCCTCGACCCGGTGCTTGATAATGGCTATCAATTCGTGGCACCGGTGTATGTTCGACACAAATATGATGGAACCATTACCAATAATATCGTGTATAATTTGACAAGAGCCCTCTATGGGAAGCGCATCCGGCAGCCCATCGGCGGAGATTTCGCAATATCAAGAGATGTCATCAGCTTTTACGTCGATAAAGATGTATGGGAAACGGACATAGCCCGCTTCGGCATCGACGCCTGGATGACCACAAGTGTGGTGGCCCATAATTTCAGAATGTGCCAGTCCAACCTCGGTGTTAAAATCCATGATGCGAAAGATCCTTCTCAGCACCTTGCACCTATGTTCCGCCAGGTAATGTGGACCGTCTTTGCACTCATGGAAGAATACGAAGGGTACTGGAAAAACGTCAAAGGAAGCGAAGCTCTCGAAACTTTCGGTTATGAAGGCACATTGGAACCGGAGGCGGTCAATATCAATCTTGATGGAATGATAGAAAATTTCAAAGTAGGATTTCAGCAATTTTCTGCCTTGTGGCATGATATCTTCAGTACAGAAAGCTTCCAGTATATTAAAGAAGCTTCTGAACAGGATTCTTCAAACTTCCACCTTCCCACCGATGCCTGGGTTCGGATTCTTTACGAACTCGCTGCAACCTTCCATTCGTGGAAGATAAATCGACATAAGCTCATCGATCTGATGACACCCCTCTATTATGCACGTGTGGCATCCTTTGTCAGGCAGACCTGGGACATGTCATCTAAAGAAGCAGAAGTCCTGGTGGAGGAACAGGCGGTAAAATTCGAGGAACACAAGGACTATCTGATACGTATGTGGGATGAGAAGGATGCAATTGGACCGGGAACAACGGCCTGAGCAAATGTATCGATCATGAGGAAGGTGTCAGTCGTTGACGGGCTGTTGCCCAAAAATGAATTTTCTTGAAGCGGCCATTGAAACGTTGTTGCAATAAATCTCGGCGAAGCGGAAGACCAGCGATTTCAACTGTCTGAGCTGAAGGCGATTTTGAAATCGTCTTCAGCGAACCATGGAATGTAATAAAACCGTTTCAGGCACAGCGAAAAAGGATTTGAGATTTGACTTTCATCATAGTATCTGACTCCAATCCCGGATTTCACAGAGATTTCTCGTGAAATGACAAAAGACTGTCGAAAAACGCCTGTCTGTCCGAACATTTCAGATTTCCCTCATCCTTCATCTCTCGCAGCAGATAAGGTCAAGGCTGAAACTTCATCCATGTAATTTTTCCGGGATATTTACTGTTCATATTGTTTGACAGATCGGTCATATTCTGATAGAAGCGCTTTTCTGCTTAATCATCGCATAGACATAGTCTGTACATATACGTATCATCATGGTACATTTGATCATTGCGATTGTGGCGTTTTGAAGTGAGACGCATTGATTGCGTGATCGGGTGCCGCCTGCCGGTTGAAAGCAAGAAAATCATCTGACAGCTGCCGATAACCACTGATTTCGATGGAGCGAACAGCGTAAGAAGTTATAAGGAACATACATAAAGACACCGTCCGTTGCTCCGTGGTAATAAGGGTGTTTCTTTCAGGATAGTAATGGTTAGTGAGGAACTATGAAGTTCGAACAGTACAATATTTCAGAAGAAATAAAAAAGAATCTTGCGCAGCTCGGTTTTAAGAGACCGACAGATATACAATTCAAAGCAATCCCGTCAATCATGAAGGGTGAGGACGTTCTTGCCATAGCACAGACGGGAACGGGCAAAACGGCTGCCTTTGCCATTCCGATCATTGACAGAATCCACGGCAAAAAAAACAGTAAACGGTCTGCCGGTATTAAATGTATCGTTATGGTCCCGACCCGTGAACTGGCACAGCAGATCGGCGGCGTTTTTAAAGATCTTGCCAAGCATACCAGAGTATACGTTTTCTCACTTCATGGTGGTATCGAGCAGGACCCGCAGGTTGAAAAGCTTCAGGCGGGAATCGATATCCTCGTTACAACGCCGGGGCGCATGTTTGATCTGATCAATCAGGGGTATATTAATCTCGGGAGTGTTGAAGTTCTGATCATCGATGAAGCCGATCGTATGCTGGACATGGGGTTTATCGCGGATATTAAATATATCAAGAAAATGCTGATCCGAAAGCATCAGACACTTTTCTTCTCTGCAACCATCAATAAGGAAATCAAAAATCTTGCGTATTCGCAGGTTAAAGGTTCCGCGATACGGATTCAGCTCTCTCCTGAAGATCCCGTCGCGAAAAATGTTTCTCACTTTGTCATGTTCATCGAAATGGATGACAAGCGGTTTTTCCTGGAGACATTTGTCAAAGATAACCCGGACAGCAAGATCATCGTATTTGTCAGAACCAGGGTTCGCGCCGAACGGGTGGCAAAAGCGATGGAGCGGGTTCACATACGCTCTGTTACGATTCATGGTGATAAG
>JAFGQS010000005.1 GCA_016935565.1 Deltaproteobacteria bacterium | reverse complement strand
TTTGATCATCTCTTCGCGTAATGCTGTCATGACATACCTCCTGTAGTGAGTTTTGAAATTAAACGGAGGTATTGTATATGAGGAAAATGTAGTGGAAAGATTTTAAAAAAGACAGATCTGCAACAGATCCATAGTGGTGACAACTGGACGGAAAACCGGACTGCCGCGAAGCGGTTTAGTTCATGATCTGCCTGTCATGAATATTCTTGGGTGAGATGAAGTGATGACAGTATGATACTCTCGTCTTGAAGTAATGGGGCTTCTCACTGATGATATACGTTTAATAGCTTTAGCGGCTTTCATCTCTGAGACACTCTTCATATCACAGGTTTCCCTTTGCTTGTGATAGCATTCTCCTACATGCAATTTTTTGAGTTTGAAAGATAGTGTCTTTTGGTAGCAGCTGTCATACTTCTGATTTTATGCGGTGACATCTACAGCCTTGACTCCGTACACATATAGGTGTACGATGGGATTATGAAGAGACGCGACTTAGAAAATGCGCTTCGGAGGATCGGTTGGACATTCCTTCGCCATGGAAAGCGACATGACATCTGGACCGACGGAGAGCGTGAGGAAGCGATTCCACGACATAACGAAATTAATGAAAAGCTTGCTAGAGCAATTCTCAGGCGGGCTAAGAGGAGAAGTTGAAATGCGTTTTTATGGAAAAGTATACAAAGACGGGAAGTTCTGGCTTGCCGAGATGCCGCTTCTCGACGCCATGACACAAGGCCATACGCGAAAGGAGGCTTATGCCATGGTTGAGTATCTTTTAGAGAGCCTGGCGAACCGTCCGGATTTTAAAGTGACCGTGCATCCGGGTAAACACGGAGATTTCGAGGTGAGTTCAAATGATCCGCGGGTCCTGATAAGTCTGTTTCTGCGAAGGCAGCGTGAAAAGAGCGGTCTTTCGCTGTCTGAAGCCGCCAAGCGCCTGGGTGCTAGGTCGCGCAATGCCTACGCTCGTTATGAGCAAGGGACTTCAATGCCAAGCCTGGAGAAATTGGCCGAATTGTATCAAGCCGTGGCTCCCGGTAGAGATATTGTCCTTCACCACAGTGTAACCTCATAACAGATCACCGGTGCGAATTCAAAAATGTGTGTCCCACACTACAATCGTTATATGCCTGAAAACATGGGCTTCCAATGCGCGATAAAATAAACTCTATGCGGCATGGGATAAACAATGATTGAGATTAAAACACATCTAATACTTGAGTAACTGTTATCTGTCTTTTTGACTCAGGAAATATGACACTCCGGCAAAAATTATCCGCAATCTGATTTTTCATTGCCCTGCTGAGCTACTAAACACATATTATTATGACCTGATTAGATCTCTGCGCTTAATATTGTTGGAAGAGGATTACCATAACCGTGAAATGGCAGGCCATGAAGAAAATTATGGCAAAATACAAAAATGCGGGTTTTCAAAAACTCTTCATATCACAGGTTTTCCCTTTATTGTTATAGTATTTTCCTACCTGCAATTTTGGGCGATCTCGAGATAGTGTCTTTTAGTGGCCGCTGTCTTTATTTCTTGCTGATACGTGATGACCACAATATAGCCTTTCATATCCTCGATATTTGGAGGTCGCCGTATGAAAAAAGCGTGAATAAGGCGGACGAAAAATCGCGCAGCCGCACCGGCTCGGTTTATCAATAACAGGAAAGGGGGCAGATCTAAAACGGCGCCCCCTTTCTTTTCCATCCATACCCCTACTTGCTTCCCATATAAATATCTTTATATTGTTCCCGGATGACCTTCTTGTCAATCTTGCCGACGCTGGTTCTGGGTATGGCATCCACAAACAGGACCGCCTCCGGAAGCTGCCACTTGGCGAACTTCTTGCTGCTCAGGTGAGCGAGAATGTCCTCTTTCGATACTTTCCCTTTCTGTTCCGCTCTTATCACCACGAGGGCGATCGGCCTTTCCTCCCACTTGGGATGGCTGACGCCGGTCACGGCGGCCTCTAGGACAGCCGGGTGGGAAACGAGTTCGTTTTCCATGTCCACGGAAGAGATCCACTCGCCGCCGCTCTTGATCAGGTCTTTCACCCTGTCGGTGATCTTGATGTACCCTTCCTCATCGATCGTTCCCGCGTCCCCGCTCTTCCAGTAACCGTCGGCGGTGAACTGCGTTTCCGTTCCGGGGGCGTTGTAATAGCTGGCCGTGATCCAAGGGCCCCGGATCAGGATTTCCCCTGAAGATTTTCCGTCCCAAGGAAGCTCTTTCCCTTCCGGATCCGCAATCTTCACGTCAAGCCCCACGACGGCATAACCCTGCTTGCGCTTAATATCCCATCTCTGTTCTTCCGTGTATATCTCGTCCAGCCAGGGTTTCAGCCGATTGATCGTCACGAGGGGCGTGGTTTCCGTTGCCCCGTAAGCGTGGATAATCTCCGCGCCGGTCATGTCATAGAGTCCTTTCATGAGCGCCACGGGCGGCTCCGTGGCCCCGGAGAGAAAACGGGCACCCTTGAAGCTTGGTTTCACGCCCATCTTCCGGATGTATTCGAGCATGGGCATAAAGATGGCGGGAGCACCGTCGCCCACGGTCACATTCTCGCTCACCATGACCTCCACGAGGGGGCCCAGGTCATCCGCCGCGTACCTGCCGGGAAGCAAAAGCTTGGATCCCGCCATCGTGGCCGCCTGGGGCGTGCCCCAGCCCATGGCGTGAAACATGGGAACGATCTGGAAGAAGCAATCCCGGTATGAAAGCTCCGCACTCATGGCAATTGCCGCAGAATGGAGATAAACATCCCGGTGGGAATAATAGACCCCCTTGGGGTCTCCTGTCGTTCCGGTGGTATAACAGGCGGCATAGGCCGATTTCTCATCGAGATTTGGCCATTCAATATCCTCCTGAGCCCCCGCAAGAATTTCCTCGTAACTGAAAACCGGGCTCAGCTTCGTCTTGACGTCTCCAAGCTTCTTGTCCGTGAGAATCACCCAGCCCTTTACCGTCTTGCACAGAGGAGCAATGGCTTCCGCAATGGGAATCAGAGTCTCATCCACAAAAATGAACGATGCTCCCGCGTGATTCACAACGAAACTCAGCTCCGGAGGCGACAACCTCAGATTCATCTGAAGAAGGACTGCGCCGGATCCCGGAATACCGAAATCCATCTCATAGTATCTGTACGTGTTCCACTCGAGCACCCCGACACGGTCACCTATCTTGACCCCCAGACCGTAGAGGGCGTTGGCAAGCCTCTTGATTCTCGCATAGGCGTCCTTGTAAGTGTACCGGAACATGCCGCCCGGTTTCCTCGAAACAATCTGCTGCTTGCCGAAGTTTCTCGCGCCGTGCTTGATAATGTTGATCATGTTCAGCTGATAATCATCCTGCGACGTTGACGGAAAACCCTTGATAATCTTCATTCATCCCCCTCCTTTTTTTGTTGGTTGGATTGCCCGCGTTGACCGATCCGCTATTTTCTTCTCAACAGCGTCCCGGCGCTGCCTCGTTTCGATCGCAATAAAGGTTAAAGAAATTGGAAATGGACTCGCCTGAAATGATTCACCGACTATAACTATCTCAGATAAAAGAAAAAAGCCAGAAATTTCTCGTTGGCTCACACATTATTCCTTGGTCTGTTCGCAAAGAAACTCGACTTGATCCATCTAATGGTAAATGTCTTTGCTCTCTTCATGACAATGCCTTCGACAAAGGGTTCATAACGATTGACAACAACTACATCGTTGTGGTTACACAGTCAATCACACACGATCTCGTACTGATAGACCTGTTAAAGGCAGACAATGGAAAGAGACTCAATCTACCCAAAGAGAGCCCGCCTGATCAACAGTTTCTTGAATATCATAGAGAAAAGATTTTTGAATAGTATCAAACAAATGCACCGGACGCGTAAACGCGCCGGTGATTTGAGACGTTACCAATCAATAGGCTCAGCATATTTTTTTAATTTCCAAACTATATAAATCATATAATTATCTTTAATCGCCGATTTGATAACTTTATTACGTACAGTAAACTCATATCTTGAATTTTCAGTTCCTCGTAACGAATAAATCAAACCAAAATGAGCCGATTTATCAAAAAGACGTTCTTCGCGCTCCGACTCCCACTCACTAATTTGTAATCACTCAATATTATTCTGCCACAACCCACTTGACACACAAATTTTCTCTTCGTATACTTACGCTATAAAAAAGAAAGTTCTTACCCGTATCAATGAAAGGGGGAGAGCAGTTCCCTTGCTGGGGAAAATACACCATTGACTATCAGGTCGGAAAAAACAGGTAGACGATAATACTAAACCATCCGCAAGGATGGGACAGAAAGCCTTCAGGGTCTCCCAGAGACAGCCGGGTTGCCGAAGTACCTTACTAAAGGAATCGGTCCCGGTTTTTTTATAGGAGTAGTTAACCGGGCAGCATTTCCGGGCAAGACGGAGAGGGGGAACCCATCTTTTATAATACGTTCTCGATGAAATCGGACCACTCGAAGCCTCTCCCCTGAATCCACATGGCTGAAGCAGGTTCAGTGCTTGCATTCTTGATTGAGTTTCCGGGAATGAATGTTGTCAGACACAAAGGAGAACAGCGCTCGTATGAAAGGCCATATCGGCTCTATCGAAAAACGAAAGGAGGATATTATGAAAGCTGTCAGAATGTTCGGGATTTTGTTTTGCCTGCTGCTGATATCAGCGGGCACGGTGTGGGGCGCCAGTGCCGCAAGGATTACGCAGATTGCGAGCAAGGTGCACACCGATTTGAGAAGTTTGGTGAGAGTGCAGAAACTTAACTTGCCGGCTGCGGTCGGGGAACAGAAGGCTTTCCTGTTAGGTCAGCCTGAAGTGAAGGAGGTGAAACAGCTGAGGGGCAATAATCTCATGGTGCGCTTCAAGGATGGAAACGAACTGCTCATGTTCCTGGGGGATGAGCGTCTTGGGTCCGCTTATGAAATAGCCCAGGTACAAATGCAGAAAAAGGTCCTGAAACCATCACAGCGTACTATCAGCAAGACGCAAATTGATCGCCCTGTGATGGTATTGCTTCCCTGTGCCCCAAACAGCAATAAAGCGCTGATTTTTGATTGCCTGGAAGATGATTACAACGTGGTGTCACCGAAAATCTGGATGCAGGTCAAGTCTGATCTGGAGTCACTTGGCTATACGGTGACAACAAGGATGAACAATACCGCCAACCTGGGGAATGCCGCCCTGATCGATAATGGCGGATACGGCGTCGTTTTCCTCCGTGGCCATGGTGGAGATCTTGGCGGGGATTTCGGTTTCCTTGTACGGCCGTGGTATACCAGCTATCCCCCTGCCAACAGTGGCTATACGGGAACTATTCGCGCCAGTGCCTACAATCACGCCGCTGGCGCTACGCAGTTCGGGTATGTGATTACGGGCACCTTCAGTACCACCTACTGGACCAACAAAGCATTTCCCAAGACGATGTTCTTTCTTGAGAGTTGCCACGGCGCCGATCCAGGTGCGCTGCCTGGCATGCCAACCTGGACTATCAACCACGGAGCATCGGTCTGGCTCGGCTGGAATGAGTCGGTTTCCTTCAATTGCGGCGATAATGGTTCGGACCTCTTTTTCCAGAAAATGAAGGAGCAGAAAACAGTGGCTGACGCGGTAGCCGCGGTGTATGCAACCGGGTGTCGACCTCCGGAGTTAGTGGCCTTTCCCAGCAACAAGGGCAGTTGCCAGTTGGCAATCTGGAAGTCCGATCTCAATGAATCCACCGTGGCCAACGCCCGTGATTTCAAGCTGCTCAGGCTTGTTTCGTCCGGGTCCCGGCTCTATGCCACCATCAGCTTCTATAGCACTCCGGTCTTTAACGAGTTCTTTTTCTACGTAGACACCGGCGGGACCTCTGCCGCCGAAGTCCTGGTCAAATGTCACTCGAACAATGTCGAGGTGTACAAGCAGACCCAGCCGGGGCTGTTCAGCAACAAGGTCTACACCGGTACAGCGACGAAGAGCGGCACAGACTACAGTTTCATGATTCCGTGGAGCACCTCTTTCGGAACGGCGAGCCAAGTCAAGGTTTGGCTCTATGACATGACGGGCAAGGACCGGCTCCCCAATAGCGGCAGTGTCGCGCTGATGAAGTAAACCGTTTCGCTCGAACAAACCGGGATCAGGGGAAGAAGAGAGAGTCCCCTGATCCCCCTTATCCCAGGAGGTAAATCATGAAGAGAATATTTCCGGCCTTGTTCGGACTGTCTCTGCTGATCGCCACGGCATGCACCGCGGAGTCGGGCAAGATGGACCCAGGAACATTCCAAGAGCAGATATCACCTGAGGCTCTGGTGGCGGAGGCGGAGGTAAAATACGCTGAATACCTGGCTTCTCATGGCGGCGACCGGAGGGTAGCAACGGAAAAGACTGCCGCTTACCTGAGAAACCTTCCGGGTGTGAAAGAGATAACGGTTCGCGGCAGCGACAGCCTGCTCGTGATCCTGCGGGACGGAAACGAGTTATTGCTTATGCTTGGCAGAAATAGACTCTGACTTGTGTGATTGTTCCAGTTCCCCATAGGCCTTGTCAGCACAGGCAGGGCAGATGCATTAGGCGAACTCGATTTTTGTTTGAGTTCTGAGACAGGACTCTATTTATTGACCGTATAGCCGGTCATCCCGGATCTTTATCAGGATGGACAGATCGGAGATATCCCGCTCAGGTGTTTGGTGTTTGCAGTGCCTCTTGGAGCCGGGCGATGAACTGCTTCGGTTCTCCCTCGGCCCGTTTCTAACCGCTGATGTCCTGTACTTAGAAGACGATTACAATCTTTAATACATGAATCCCATATCGCAACGACATCATGAATTTCTAACGTGATGCTATCTGATAACTTTTTTTTGCGATAGATATTTAAGAACATTGAATATTTAAGGTGCGGCCTCAAGAAATTGCCTTTCACCTCGTCTTTTCGCTAACCGCTTGTTAGCGATCCCCGAATGTTTTTAAAGAGTCATGAAACCTCCTTGAACTATTTGAAAAAATACACCCTGAAACGAAAAAGTCAAGGGAGAAAACAGAGTGTCGGGAAGAAACGCAGGGGGCAGGGTGTTGGGGATAGATTTTTAGTTTGAATAGTGAATAGGTCAAGAAACAGGGTATCGGGGATCGGATTTCTCGTTTCTCTTTCGTGTTTTGAGTTGTAATAATCATTTATCTGAATGACATGGTGACATTGTTTGCCTTTCATTAAGCACAAGGTCTGAAGAGGGCGGTTAAGTTTTTTCAATTAACATTGACATTGACATGATTGTCCCTTAGTATGGCGATCAATGTGGTATCGTCCCAATAGGATTCAGCCATGAATTGTGTCACTGCATGAAATTGCTAAACGTAAATGCGAACAGGGGAATTCAAAATGAAGATCAACAGAATTATGTCAATTGTAGCCGTTGCGGTATCAGTATTTTTCATCTCGGGGTATTACTCAGTCTGCCAGGCAGGGCTGCCGACGGGGATAAAAAAGGAGATCCCAAAAATCAAAGAGGTAAAAACTGTTCAGAGTAAGAATCCGGTCAAAATCATTTCACTGACAACGGGCACTGCAACCAAGGGCGCAAGCAAAAGCGGCGGTCCCTGGACCTGGACTGCGGTCGTGGTAAATACGGGATCGGCCGTAATCAAGAAAGGAACATTAAATTTTGAGGCAACCGCCGTGTATGCATCAGGTGAGAAATGCGTTGTTTCCTCCGAAATTTTAAGTGGAGGCATTGCACCCGGAACAAAGGCAACCATTAAGGGACGATGGTCAAACTGCAAGGCTCGAAAACTGGTCCTGAATATTACATCGTTGCCACTTGCGAGTAGATCGCCAATTGATGCTAAAACGACGTCAGTGCAGCAGATCAGCGCTGCAATAAAAAACTTCACGTTTATACGCGACACGAAAACGTGGACAGCCATTATAGAAAACACATCCGGAGTCCCCCTGAGTTTTCATGCAGAGGGATCGGGAAAGCGCGGCACGAGCAATGAATGCTTCGCTCGACAGGATACGGCTGTCATTCCACCTGGCGGAACAGTCACCCTA
Organism: Deltaproteobacteria bacterium; assembly: GCA_016935565.1. Classification (GTDB taxonomy): domain Bacteria; phylum Desulfobacterota; class Syntrophia; order Syntrophales; family UBA6807; genus JAFGQS01. The sequence goes on along the minus strand of JAFGQS010000005.1, from coordinate 9,458 downwards.
ACGGGGCGTTATAACCTGTGGCAGCCAGGCACCGCTATAGAATATCTTGTACAAAATAAATGCAAACACTGTTTATCCGGTGATGATGCGTACCTGACACTCGACAGATTTGAATACACCTATTGATCCGGTAGTTCCTTCTCCGCTGGTTGGAGAAGGTCAGGGAGAGGTGGCAATTTACTCGTTCTGCAGTTTCTCCGGCTCTCCGAATAAGATACTAATGTTCTTCCTTTTCCACATACCCGGTGACCATGGTACTAAAATCGGCAAGGATGGTGTGCCCTATCGGCAACTTCATACCGATCAAAGTGGTCCCGTCCACTCCCGTGCATATCGTCACCGATATGACACGTCACACAGCTGCTCTCCTGCGCATTGAGACCAAAAGGATAACTAAAGGAAATAAAGGTAAACGTGGCGATCAAAACTACAAAAAGTTTCAACCCATCTCCCGCACCGGAGTTACTCGAACTCTCACTCATCCTACATCCGATCATCATGAGACATTTAATAGTGCAAAACACAGCATTATGGAAAGTTGCTCTATTATATATCAACCGTGCAAGGGGAAAAACACGCTTTGCAGCAAATATTCATATCACAGATAGCTGTGAAGACCGGAAAGAATATAATTGACGCCAAGATACGTAAAGATAACGGCGAGAAAGCCGATTATGGATATCAAAGACATTTTAATGCCTTTCCATCCCCGTGCAAGACGGGCATGAAGAAAGGCACCGTAGATCAACCACGTAATGAGTGACCATGTCTCTTTCGGATCCCACCCCCAGTATCTCCCCCAGGCACGGTCAGCCCAAGCGGCCCCCGTGATAATACCCAGTGTCAGCAGCACAAAACCGATCGAGATCATCTTGTACATGATTTCATCTAATACCGCCGCATCAGGCAGCTGGGCGATATTCCACTTCCCGGTCCGTCTCTTTACCAGGTAGAGAATGCTCGTTCCAAACGCAATAGCGAAGCATGCGTAAGCAAGAAAAGAGCTGATGACATGGCTGATCAACCAGTTGCTCTGAAGGGCTGGAATTAACGGCTGAATCCGGCAGTCCACCTTCCCTGACAGAGAAGCGTAAGCCAGAATCAAAAAGGAAAAAAATGTGGCCAGTGTGCCGGTGATGGTGTTTCCATATCGCTTCCTCGTTATCATGTAGATGAAAATGATGGACCAGGAAAAAAATACGAGGGATTCATAAAAATTTGACAGCGGCGCGTGTCCGATCCCCAACTGATATGAGTGAATCCATCGAATGATCAGCGCCAGCGTTTGAATCACTAATCCGGCAACGGTAATTACCACCGCCACCGTATCAATACATTTCTTTTCGAAAATAAAGGAAACCAGAAAAACAAAGGCTGCGGAAAAATAGGCAAATGTCACGATGCTGACGAAAAAAGTGTCGTTCATGCCGCCCCACCCTGCTGGAGTGTTCCGATCAATCCTTCCAGTTTTTCTCTGAAGACTTTCTTGTTTTTACTGACATCGGCTGCAAGAGAAATTTCATATCCCCCCTGTACCGCTGCAATTCGCAGCCACACCCGTGTATGGGCGAAAAAGAGACTCAATATGAAACCGCTCAGAATGAGGGAAAATCCCGTCCACACAAACGGAACTCCCGGATCTTTGCTGACTTGAATGCCGGTATAGTAATGTTTATCAAAATCCTGCAGCGTGAAGGTAAAATCACCCTTTTCTTTTCGTTTATTTTTTTCAATCCAGAATATATCGTGTGCCTTACCCGGCTCGAGCAGAACGCCCATAACCGCGGGTATTTCCCCCCCCTGATTCGGCACAAACCTAGTTATGGCAAAAGAAGCTGTGCTTTCAGGAAGTGCAGCTTTTTCCATCAGACCCATTGTTAAACCGGTCTTCTTACCGGTACGGCTGTTTTGCACGACGATACGAAAATTGTCAATTCCGGCTATGCCATACGTCGCCTGGCAGAACTTCAATCCATTGTAAATCAGAGGATGATTCACCCTGATTGTGCCGGAAGCGACTTTTTTCCCACCTTCCAGGATTGTTACATCGGTTCGATATTCTTTGGGCATACCCATTTCATAGAAATCGACGGTAAAATCATCACACCGGACATCGAACCCGAGTTTTTCCGTTCCTGTCCCGCTAAACAGCAAAACCGTGTCAGACGTTGTCCCCTCGACCACATTCATCTGACCGCTAAAACCCCAGATCGTTCCAATCAACCCCCCACCCAGTATAAAAAGAATACTGACATGGACAAAGACCATCCCCAGACAAGAGTATTTCCCTCTTTCCGCAAAGAAATAACGTGCGTCGTTGATCTTCTTTACCTGAACGGGGGTACCGGCAAGGGATTTCAGCAATACCTGTGTTTGTTCCTCAAGATCCGAAAGATCCTGCTGACTATGCCATGTTTTTCTGATCTGCGATGATGTAAAGACTGAATCATCGATCTCCCTTTTCCGGGGAAAGGTCAGATTCATAACGCGGGGGGTTTGTTTGAATGTACAGGCGAGGATATTTATCGATAACAATACCAGGAGCAGCGTAAACCACCACGAGTGGTACATATCGAAAACATTAAAGAATTTCAGGACAACGAACACATCCGGGCTGAAAATTTTCTCGTATCGTTCTAACGGTAACCCCTGTTGTACCAGCGTACCGAAAATCGAGGTAACAGCGAGGGCGAGAAATAGAAATATGGCAAGCCTTACCGAGGAAAATAATCTATACAGTTTCGTTTGCATACACATCATTCCGAAAAAGGATAGAAACGTACCACAGATTTGAAAGCAGAGTCAATGACTTAAAAGTTCCAAACAGTTATTGCGGAAATCATCCGGCAGATTAAACTTCACACTATCTAAATTGAGATTGTGATTAATGAGGTAAGTTTTAAGCATAATCGGATGTATTGTAGAAACAGTTTAATTGCGTTCTTTGTTCTGCTTTTCACCCTTTCCATCTCCGCTTCATGCCTTGCGGATATGACTGCCAAAGACTTTGTGAATGAAGCGAAAAAGACAGCATACATCTTACCAAAATCGGGGTACCGATGAGTCATTACAATGGCCATCAGGTTTTCCTTCCTGATGTCCCTCTCCGCATCCGCGAAACAGCAAATGGGAATGGGCGACTCTCTAATGTCCCCCCAAAAATGTAATACAAAATTTACCCGCATATCCCAACACAGAGGTTACAGCTTCACTGCATGGGACGATTCCAGCAGACAGCAGTTTACCGGCAGCCACGAACATGTGGACCTCGTACCGCACTCTTCCTTTTGTCACAGCGTGTTAAGTGGCCTCACCCGGCCGTGCTGAGGGGTAACATGAAAAGTGGTGATCTTAGCTACCCCTTCTGTCCGTAATTGATAACCGGAAAAACCAAAACATCAATGAAAATATAACAATTTAAAACATATGCTGTCGCCTCAAAAGATAAGCGATACAATAAGAATTGCCATGTTTCCCAGGATGTGAATGATAATGGGTACCATGAGGGATCCCTCTATCTCGTAGGCCAGGGCAAACACGATACCTCCCACAACCTGGGGGACGGGAACTCCCCGTATCACGGAATGAGCCAGTATGAACAGGAGGCTGCTCGCAATAAGGGCTGCTATAATTCCCCACCTCCTGAAAAAGCCATAGATGATTCCCCGGAAAAAGACTTCTTCCGCTACGGGACCGATGAACACACTGATAATGACATACATCATCACAACACCGATCCCCGCCGGCAGTTGAACCTGTATCATGTCGAGGGGATTAAATCCGAAAAGAGATAGAATAACGAAGGAAATACCGGCAACAATCCCAAAACCGACTGCCCAGATCAATCCTTTTTTGAAGCCAATTGTCAGTTCCAACGGATTCAGGCCGATGGAAGAAGCTCCTTTCCCTATTCTCACGACAATCGCGATAATCAGTGCCGTTTCAACGATCCGGGCAATGCCCAGAATAAGAAACGGGTGAAACAAATCCCCGGAAACCGCCGCAACCACCATTAATTCAACGACTACAATTGCTGCAATTGCGGCACAAAGGGTTTTTACATCGATCTTGCCTGCTTCCATCCGAGAGTCCTCAATGCTCTGTAAGCATACAGTTGTTTGTACCAGTGATCGGATCTTTTGAATCTCTGCAGTATTTCCGGGATCGCTCTCCGGTCACCTCTCCGTCCCAGGGCCTCAAATGCTTTGCAGACAACAGTCGGCTGCGGATCATCGAGCAGTTTTAAGAGATCGCCGTATGTTTCCGGTCGCCGGCTCACGCCGAGAGCCCGCGCCAGCCAGTACCGCTCCGGTATGTGATAGCCTGACAGCATCGCCTCGTACCCAGGAAAATCGGCAATCTCAATTTTATCTCGGTCAATGACCCTTAACGATCGGACTCGTTCCTGCCATTGGTGGGATTTTATTGCCGTTCCCACATTGTTTCTATCGATCTCATCCCCCTTCGCGAAATACATGGGTACTACAAAAGCGATGCCGATGATCAGACAGAGAATCGAGGCAATCACTGCTGCTTTTCTCACATCATAATAGAGGATCCCTGCGAGGGAGAACAGTGCGTAGACAATAATGTAGAGGGCAAGAGGAAAGCCTAATAATATGGAAAGAGCCGTGAATTGACGAAAAAATGCATGCCCATCGGTCTTGATGGAAAATTCCTTCAACATACTTTTCGGTCGTGAAAAAAAATCCTTCGCTGCTGTCCGGAGAATGGTTCGATCCCCATTTTTAAAAATGAGAGTGCTCCCCTTTTCCATTATCTTCAGATCGGTATCTTCATACGTACCGACGGTAAGATAGTCATAATTACGCAGGGTTCTTTCCAACGACACGGAAAGTGATGCTGTTTGTATTGACTCAAGATTGCAGGTCTTCAATATTTTCTGATCCTGTGTCTTGAAGACCTCGGCGGGATACAGTGTATAGTCATAATAAAAGTCATTGATCTTGATTCCTACGGGGTTGGATAAAAGAATATTATCCCTGATGTCGCCATACAAGTCTTTGTCCATGATAGACGTCCACAACAGTGCCAGAATGACAACGGGAAGAAAAAGGATCGCCCTGTGCAGCCAGACACGCTGTACCGTTTCGACCGGCATCAACTTGACGGCGGCAATTGAAACCACTGCCGGTACAACGATAAAGTATGACGTTACGATCGGATAAAAACCGTTCACGTTGACACCGGCACAACACACCAGCCAGAAGAGAAAGAACACGCCCAGGATGATTTTTTTTCTGTTAAAAAGTCGATCCCAACCCCACACCATACAAAGAGTTAGAATCGATATGCCCGCACCCACGGTCACCGTAAAAAAAATGCCGCCAAAAAAAGCAGGACCGAAGTCATGGAGGCGACTCATAATCACTTGATTCGGTATCGGCAGATATCCACTTTCGAGTATGACCGTGACGGAACGATACAGATGCGCATTCGAGAGGTAAACCTGGATGGTTGCGATGATCTGGGACGAAAGGAGGCCCAGGAGCAGTGCTATAGCCGCGTAACTGTTTCTCTTCATTGCCACTGTCTTTCAACCTGAATTTTCATCCGATACGGATTTAAACAAGTTATCAACGGGAACACCCACTGCAACAGATTTCAATTATGAAACAAATAATAAAGCCAATTATTAGAAAACTGTGCAAAATTATCACGAAAAGAGACGGGGGTAAAGATATAACGATTTTTTCCATGTCAACACGGCAGTTCTTTCTGATTACGCAGGCCGTGTATTTTTTCGGATACACCATACAGTTCATCGAAATCCATCAAATAATCGAATAATTTTAGTTTCTTGTGTACACTTTTAGTTAATTTGTTTTGAAAACATCAACCGGCACACGTCAAATTGCATAAGAAGAAATGTTTAAAAAAATGGTATTTATTTTGTTTATATGGTATATAGAAAAAGTATTTATTTGTTCTTACAGAGCTTTAATATTTGACATTTGTTTCGTGATCTAAGCCGGTTGTCATACTCAAAGGGTTTTGACATGTAATACGAAAATGATCGGTTTGATTCCGCATACTGGTACCGATACTATCAGAGGGTTGTAAGTAGAGATTTGACTTGCGACCCTTTCTTATTTTGGAAAGATTTATTCGAGGGTGCTTTGCGATAGGCAGCCATAACGACCTGATAATCAAAGAATATTTTTGACAGGAGGGAAAACAAACAACGATATGATAGAAACAAGGAAAGGGTCTCAGCACGCTTGACTTTTTACGTATCGTACATAAATTTATAACGTAAATAAATGATGTTAATACGAGGCCTGATCTTTAAAGTATTACTGTGTGCCCCCAGCCCTACCGTTGCGACAGCTCGTTGTCTCTGCCTGAGCATGGGTTGTCCCGGGGTTTTCCCTCCTTCCCCTAGAACGGTAGGGCTTCGTCTTAATACTATAAGATTCCGTTAATACCCGGCATGTTCCTCAAAGAATCCCCTTCATCAGCAGGCACTTTTTCATGACATGCGGAGCTTTCCTGACAGGCTCAGAGCAGATCTCCGAGAGGTGCTTTTCATGCATCGGTGATCCGCATCATTGCGGGAATTCAAGCACAGACTGAAGAAATCGTCAAGCCATTTTATTTCTATTTTTCAAGAAAATGACACAATCCTTGTACGCCGGAAAAAATGCTATTATTCCCTGCCTTTTCAATTCCTGTATAACTACCGTTTTTTATCGCAAACACCCCCTGTTGCATAATATTCAAGCCCCTTCCGCAGACAACAAACTGTTCGGTCTATCTCATACCCGAAACGATGCAACCAAATGAAAACAATTCTCTATTTCGATTTCACTTGACAAAGAAACACATCAACCACTAAATATTGCCAAAAATCAATGAAGTAATGAGAAGATAGTACACGACGTGACCGATGAAACGTACGAGGTAATTGCCTCAAATTATTTTCTTGAACCCGGATACATCTTTGTGGCGACAAAACCGACTGTCATTTCCACTGTTACGGGATCCTCCGTGGTCGTTTGTATCCATGACCGAAAGCTCAAAATCGGAGGAGTAAATCACTTTCTGTACCCGAAGGCGGAAAAAAAGGAAGAGGCAACAGCGCTGTTTGGTAATGCTGCAACTCTCAACCTGATCCGCATGATGATTGATAACGGATCGAAGACAAAACATCTGGAAGCCCAGATCATGGGTGGCGCGCACAATCCCGAAATATCACCGATAAACATGGGACGCATGAACGTGATGGCAGCGAGAAGGGTCCTGACGAAACGGGGCATTCGGATCGTTTCGGAAGACGTGGGTGGCAATAAGGGAAGAAAGATCGTTTTTCACACCAACATAAACGAAATTGCAATCTTAAAAGTCGACAGGCTCCGGAAATCCGACTGGTATCCCTATGAGGGGCACAGATAAAATGAAGGTTTCGTGCTAAAATCCACATCCGACCACATTAGTCGTTCCTTAATCTTTCCTGCAATATCCGGCCGTTTTAATACTTATTTTCATGTTTCTATAAATTAATATCAGACCAATAAATAATTGTTCGATTTGGAAATTGCGGAGAAGCCGCTGTGATAATGCAGCCACAACAAAAACTAAAATCCCCCTTTTGTCCCCCTTTAGAAAAGGGAGATTGATATAAATGGTATTGGTATTCATCGTATGAGAGTGTTACCCATGTCCTGGCCTATTCACCTCGAAACCCGAAACCCGTAACGTATTTACAGCTCCTCCGGTGTAAAGGTTACCACATTATCGATCGTATCGTTGTCAGAAAAGATCATGACCAACCGATCCACTCCCAGCGCAATACCTGCCGAATCGGGCATGTTGTGAAGTGCATCCAGAAAATGTTCCGGTGACGGGTACATCGCTTTACCCTGTTGACGCCGATAGTCCAGCTCCTTTGAAAAACGGGCGCGCTGTTCTTCTCCATCGGTTAATTCAGAAAAAGCATTTGCCAGTTCAAGACCGCCCATGTAAATTTCGAAGCGCTCGGCAACTGAGGGATCGCTCTTTTTCGGTCGGGCGAGCGATGCCAGTGATATGGGATAATCATAGAGAAATACGGGTTTCCCCTGTGGAAGGCGGGGTTCGATATGATCGACCATTATTTCGTCGAAACAGTCATTTTCCAGGGTCTTTTCAAGGGATAATGGTGCATATTGATCAAAAGCATCTTTTACGGATAGTCGTATCCACGGTTTTTTCACGTCAATTGTCGTACCCTGATACCTGATCGTATCGCCCCTATCGAGAGAGTGAGCAATAAAGAGCATCAATTCTTCGCATTCATTCATCATTTCCCGATAATCAATACCTGCCCGGTACCACTCGAGAAGCGTAAACTCGGGAAGATGGAGCGATCCCCGTTCTCTGTCACGAAAGCATTTCGATATTTGGAAAATCTTCGAATACCCCGCTGCCAGAAGACGTTTCATGCATAATTCCGGTGAAGTATGGAGAAACCATCCGTCAGACGGAACGGCGTCAATATGGGATTCTGGTGCCGGGGCTGGAATTCTGAGAGGAGTTTCGACTTCGAGGTAATCTCGCTCAATGAAAAATTCACGGATTCCCTGAATAATGCCGGCACGCATTCGGAGCGTGTGGTTCCGTCGTGCCGGAATCTGTTCATCTGCCATCTTATTCTTTGACACGCGTCACATACTCTCCCGTACGGGTATCGATTCGTATCTTTTCACCTTCATTCACGAACGGAGGAACCAAAACCTTATAACCGGTCTCTACCGTAACCGGTTTATTATCTCCCGTTGCCGAATCGCCCTTCGCCCACGGCTCGGCCATTGTTACGGTGAGGTCAATAAAGTTGGGAAGTGTAATGCCGAGTGGTTTTTCACCGAAGAAGAGGATATCAACTTCCAGATTATCAATCATGTAATTTTTGGTATCACCGATCTGGTCTTCCGTGAGATAGACCTGTTCGTATGTATCGAGATCCATAAAGCAATATTTGTTGCCCTCGGGATACAGATACTGCATTCTCTTTTCCTGAAGGTTGGCCGGTTCAAAGGTGTCTGCCGAGCGGAATGTTCGTTCGAACTGCGATCCGGTAACCATATTTTTCAGTTTACATCGATACAGAGCCTGCCCTTTACCGGGTTTTACAAACTGAAAATCCGTAATTACATAGGGATCACCGTCAATCTGAATCTTCAAATTTTTCCTTAAGTCACTCGCGCTGTACATAATGAAGTTACTCCTCTTACAGTATTGTGGTTACTATGTCTCAACAGAAATGCATCAGATATGGATTTCATCTACGACGTACCGAAATAAATTTTCTTTTTAATTTATTTGATCAATTATGTCAAAAAAATGTTGCAATTCAGTACCACGTGCTCATGAAAGAACCGAAAATGACTGAAGTGGAATCTTTCCCTTGCCGCCGGGAAGATCGTAAACATACCGGGGAATACAGAGTCCCGAAACAG
>JAFGQS010000196.1 GCA_016935565.1 Deltaproteobacteria bacterium | reverse complement strand
TTTTTTACTCATTATGACTTTCTCCTTTACAGGGCTTTTATCCGGTCAATATATGCTGTAACGTCGAATTTTGATTTACATCCATTATAACTCATGTAACGGATTTTTCCGAATATTGACCGCTGAAACCACGCACGGTCGTGGACACCGCCGATGGACCACGCACAGCCAACATATCCATTGGGGTCCCTGCCATCGATTTCATACCGATCATTGAGATAGATCGCCGTATGGAGGGCCTCTCCGGGGGTTTTCGACCATTCAAGTATTTTTTTTGCCCAGTACATTCTCATGTATCCATGCATTTTCCCCTGTTTTACCATTTCCATCTGGGCTGCATTCCAGAGATCATCGTGTGTTTCGGCATTCTCGAACTGGTCGGTTGAATATATGAATTCTCTCTCATCGGATGCATGTTCCAGCAGTGTCTTCCTGGCCCATGACGGAAACCCTTCAATAGTATCATAATTGTCATTATAGAAACAGAAATTGTCCGACAGTTCACGACGGACGATAAGCTCCTCAAGGAAACTTTCCCGGGATGCACTGATAACGGGTGATTTTTTCACCTCGAAGGCAACCCTCTGGGCCGCAATGTGCCCGAAATGCAGATACGGTGAAAGGTTCGATTGACCGTCCCGGGTGGGATTATTTCTTTCATCATTGTATGCGTTCAGTTTTTTCGTCATAAAATCCCTGAGAACGTTACGGGCGGCTTTCTCACCCGGTTTCAACCAGTTCACTTCCGAAACGCTGCGATCCACCGTGAGATCTTTACCGATGGTCTTCCATGGAATCGCCGGAATCTTCCCGTTGAACCTGTGGGGATGTTTTTTCAACGGGGGAAACTCATCGAGGAATTCATCAAGATTGTGCCTGATTTTGGGACGAAACGTCCGGGCGGCAAAGTCCTGCTTCGACGACGCTGTCCAGCAGGGAATGATGTTGTGGGCATCAACTTCGAAGAAAGGAACTGTAATCCGTTTCGCCACCCTGTCTTTCCACCATCTCTTGATCTTCAGGGGATCGAAGTCGGTAACCAGTGAACCGATATTGCTCTGCTGTATTATGTCCGGCACTACCTGTTCCGGGGTTCCGGTACCAAGATAAAAAGGAATATTCTTTGTGCCGAGATTCTCTGCAACTTCCTCAAGCCCTTTCAACATGAAGGCATACTGCCGTATCGTGGCACTAAGAAATTCTGGGACGAGACAGAATATGACCATGAGGGGCTTTTTCTGTTGCATGGCAAGTTCCTGGGCAAAGAGAAGCGCCCAGTTGTCCCGAACCCTCTGGTCACGGCTCATCCAGTATGCCACGGGGCCTTCAGTCCCGGCACCATTCTTGAGAAGCCTGATGCGCTTCGAATTGATAGTCTGTATCATAAAAACACCGATTTCGACTGTTTCTGTTTTTTACAAATATGATTACCGTATTTCGAAACGAAAAGCGGAGCAGAAAGAAATTGTGTCATCTTTCAGGTTTTACAGAAGAAAATCACAAGTAGTTGTAACTATTTCACAAAAAGAATGAAAAGGCAAAATAAATATTTCACCATGTCATCACTGCCCGCAGGGGTACTCATAGTCAAATCTCTTCATTGTCACACGATTCATGTGTTCAATTAATACATTAACCCACGAACAAACAAGCGACGGTGGTAGTGGTCGTCGGAAATCCTGGATTGAATCCTGGATTGAATCATGTATTAAAATACTATTCATAAAAGTCCCGAGCAAATAATTATTGACAAAAGGTATAAAATTCCTATAATAAGCGTTTACAACTTCATTGACAAAGGAACTGAATATGTACGCAGTTATAAAAACCGGGGGCAAACAGTATAGGATCTCAGAGGGAGAGCTCCTGAAAGCTGAAAAAATAGAAGGCAGCAAGGGCGACACCATATCATTCGATGATGTGTTGATGGTCTCCAGAAATGGTGATACAAAAATAGGCACCCCTCACGTCGATGGTGCAAAAGTTATCGGTGAAATTGTCAGTCAAACAAAGGGTCCGAAGATCACTGTATTCAAAATGAAACGAAGAAAAGGTTATCGCAACAAACGGGGACACAGACAACACGTAACAATTTTAAAAATCAAGGAAATTTCCGCATAACGGAGGAAATATAAGAAATGGCACATAAGAAAGGACAGGGAAGCACCCGTAACGGAAGAGACAGTCAGGGACAGAGACGGGGCGTCAAAGCATACGGAGGACAGCTGGTATCTTCCGGCTCTATTATAGTGCGTCAATTGGGAACCAAAATACACCCGGGCAATAATGTAGGTATTGGTAAAGATTACACTATCTATGCAAAGATTGACGGAATGGTCACATTTGAAAGGAAAGATAAAACCCGGAAAAAAGTCAGTGTATACCCGTGCTAAAGAATACATAGTCCTCGTTGTTCTTTAAGCACCTTGTCCTATACAATCTTATACTGAAACGCGAAGGTGTTAGTTGGATATAAACTTTTATAGAACTAACACCTTTTTTTTATCCATAATACTATACGTTGTTCTTCTGTGCCGTGTTACCAATAACGTTGCTTACCGACTACATATACGTATACGTTACAAACCATAGTAATTATGAAATTTATCGATGAAGCAAAAATCTACGTCAAGGCCGGTGATGGCGGAAAAGGCTGTGTCAGCTTCCGACGGGAAAAATATGTCCCGAAAGGGGGACCGGATGGTGGTGACGGTGGGAAAGGCGGCGATGTCACCATAAGAGCTTCCCAGAGTCGCCGCACCCTTCTCCATCTGAAATTCAACCAGCACCACGTTGCAAAACGAGGAAGTCACGGAGAAGGAAGCAATAAAACAGGTAAAAACGGTAAGGATATAGAAATTATTGTTCCCGTAGGAACAATAGTCAAAGACGCTGAAACCGGCAATGTATTTGCCGATCTTAATAAAAACGGCCAGACATACATTGTTGCAAAGGGTGGAATCGGAGGCCGTGGCAACGCACGATTTGCAACATCAACGAACAGGGCACCGCGTTATGCCCAGGACGGCATACAAGGAGAAGAGCGGTGGATTAATCTCGAGTTAAAGCTCCTTGCTGATGTGGGAATTATCGGCTTTCCGAATGTCGGGAAATCAACCCTTATATCACGGATCTCTGCGGCAAAACCAAAAATAGCCGACTATCCCTTTACAACCCTGACACCGAATCTTGGTATGGTCAAGTACGGAGATTTTGAAAGCTTTGTCATTGCAGATATTCCCGGGCTGATAGAAGGGGCTCACCGCGGAATGGGATTAGGTACAAAATTTTTACGGCACATTGAAAGAACGAGTATTCTCCTTCACATGATCGATATTTCGCAAGATTCATACACCGTTGCCTGGCAGGACTTTGAAGCCATAAATAACGAACTTATCCGCTTTGATTCTGCCTTAGCAGAGAAAGAACAGATTATTGCTATTAATAAAATGGACCTTCCTCTCACAAGGGAAAGAATAGAAAATGAGATAGACGCCTTCAAAAAGAAGGACATAGAGGTATTTCCCATTTCAGCGGTAACGGGAGAAGGCGTGAATGAACTGATATGGGAGATAGCCGAAAAATTAAAATCTTATAAGGATCGTGAATAATAATGAGTAAAGAGAGAGAAAAAATATTCAAAGATGCCAGAAGGATTTTAGTAAAAATCGGAAGTGGTGTTTTAACGGGAAACAACGGTCTTGATCGGGAGATAATAGAAAATCTCGTCGATGAAATTGCAGACTTGACAAAACAGGGATATCAATTTGTTGTTGTCTCTTCAGGTGCCATTGCGTCCGGGAGACACCGGATGGGATTTAAGGACAAGCTCCAGAGCCTCCCGGAAAAACAGGCCGCTGCAGCCGTCGGTCAGGGACGATTGATGAGAGTCTATTCCAATGCCTTTGGAAAACACGATTTGGTTGTTGCACAGATTCTGCTCACCATGAGTGACCTGACCGATAGAACGAGATTTCTCAATACACGGAATACTCTTTCAGTACTCATGGAATGGGGCGTTATCCCGATCATCAATGAAAATGATACTGTAGCGGTGGAGGAAATCCAATTTGGTGATAACGATAATCTTGCCGCCATGATGGCCAACATTATGGAAGCGAACATTCTCATCAATCTGACCAATACGGAAGGCCTATACGATAGAAATCCAAAGGGTGCGAAGAAATCACGGTTGATCCCTCTGGTAACGGACATTACTGATAAAATCGAAAAAGCCGCTTCATCAGAGGCTGATCCCGTCGGTATGGGCGGCATGAAGAGCAAGGTTATTGCCGCACGAAAGGTTACTGCCTTCGGTATCCCCTACATTATCGCCGCCGGTAAGAGAAAGGGCATTTTACACGATATATTCGACGGCAAGAATGTGGGCACCCTCTTTTTACCGATGGCGGAACACCTGACAAGTAAAAAATACTGGATTGCGTTCACATTACGATCACGGGGAAAACTTTACATCGATGACGGTGCCGTAAACGCTATTGTGGGACAAGGAAGGAGTCTCCTTCCATCGGGTGTTCTCGAGGTGGACGGTGACTTTAACGTCGGCGATCCTGTGAGCTGCGTTGACTCAAACGGAGTGGTTATCGCAAAGGGATTGGCAAATTACGGTTCTCAGGATATAGAAAAAATAAAAGGACTCAAGACATCCAAGATCAAGCAGGTTCTCGGAAGCCATCCATATGATGAAATCATTCATCGCGATAATATGGCCGTGTCAAAAAGGGTACAGCGGAGCAACTGAAATTATTAAGTTCTAACAATGAATGTTCAGACTGTTTCAAAGCTCAGCTCAGAAACAGTATTGTCGCGGAACGACCGAAGCCGGATTATCATTGCCAGAAATAATCTAGAGAAATTTTATCTTTTTCATTCAGTTGTATCCCTTCCATTTTAAGATATGTCTTTTTCAGTGCGACACCGCCACCGAAGTTACCTAGATGACCGGTGGACTTTACAACCCGATGGCAGGGCAGGATAATCGGGAATGGATTCCTGGCAAGGACTGTTCCCACAGCCCGTGCAGCTCGGGGAGCAGAAATTCTCTCGGCCAGTTGCCCGTATGAAATGACTTTACCTCGGGGAACCTGATACAAGATACATAGAACCCTCTTCTGAAAGTCATAGCATTGATCCATATCAATATATTCTAATGAAAATTCGACGGGAAACCCGCTCATGTATTTGCAAAGCTGATCGGACAACGTTTCCAAGGTCCGACTTGACTTTTCCTCAGCACCGGGGAATTCTCCGCGTATGACTTCAGTCATCGACTGATCTTCATGAGCCTGTAAGATACGAACAGCAGAGGGATTGCTCTCTTTGTTTAGCCATATAATGCCAACCTCGCCAAAACGTGATGGAACTGTCATATAGAATAATGGCATATCTGTTTTTCTCATCATGTTTACCCCTTCGACTACAATTCACGAACCGCTTTTGTCTCATACTCCTCCATCAGCCCCTCATCAGCAAAGCTGAAGTATCGATTGTCGCCTATGATGATATGGTCGAAGAAACTGATGCCCGTTGCTTTTGCCGCCATCATCAGGCTTTTTGTGAAGGTTTTGTCGTCGTTACTAGGAGCTACCGCGCCGGAGGGGTGGTTGTGGGCGACAATAATCGAGGGGGAGTTATATCGTATTGCCGTTTGTATAATATCGCGGATATAGGGATTTGCCCTGTCGACGGTTCCGTGATCGACATCGATGACGTCCGACACGGCATTCCGTCTGTCGAGAAGCAGTAATACAAATCGTTCTTTTTTCAGATCCCTCATAAGGGGCATCAGGAAATTCGCCACATCGGAAGAACATTTGACGGGATCATCGAGGGCCTTTTCTTCACTCAGCATACGCCTGCCCAGTTCGATGGCGGCCTTGATCTGCGCGATCTTCGCATCTTTTAAGCCGTTTATTTCCTTGAATTCAGAGACATCGATACCGCTCATGGCACGAAGGGATTTAAATTTATGGAGCAGTTCACGGCCGATGTCAACGGCGCTCCTGCCCGGCGTACCCGTTCTGATCAGGATTGCAAGGAGCTCGGCATTGCTCAGGGTATGTTCCCCGTGCTTGAGCAGTTTTTCTCTCGGCCGGTCATCCTCCGACCATTCGCGGATGGGAACGGGATATTGCGTATCCCTTTCTTTCTTCATCATCGTGTCCCCATGTTTAACCGTTTGATTACAGTCACAATACTGGTTCTGCTGAACATTGTCAACAATGAACAAACCAATTCATACGCAGTGCAATAATATAACTTTGATATACAAACACAAAGTGTGAGAAATTGATGTATCAGTTATTAGTTGAAAGAGATCCCGCATCTCTCTTATTAAAATGACAGATATGATGACATGAACATAAATGGAGACTATAGAAATAGA
>JAFGQS010000066.1 GCA_016935565.1 Deltaproteobacteria bacterium | reverse complement strand
GCCCTCACCGGCCTGGGTGCTCGTGGAATACTGAACGGCGAAAATATTGTCCTTGGCAATTTGAAAATGATGAGAAATGAAAAGGTCATCACTGCCGACGTGGACGAGGTGGTGGAAAAGCTTGTTCTGACAGGGAACACAAATGTTTATGTTGCCATAGAAGGAAAGCTGGCAGGTATCATTGCATGTGCGGACGTCCCTAAGGCATCGGCACGGGAAACGATTGCTCTCCTGAAAAAGAAAGGCCTTGAAATCATGATGATCACCGGAGATAATCAAAAGACTGCCGAAGCAATCGGACGCATGATCGGTATTGAAAAGACGATAGCCGATATCTTGCCCCAGGATAAGGCGCAGGAAATACGGCATCTGCAGGAGCAGCATCGAGTCGTAGCAATGGTGGGGGACGGCATTAACGATGCACCGGCACTGGCTGCAGCCGACGTGGGCATAGCTATCGGTGCCGGTACCGATGTGGCTATTGAGGCAAGTGATATTACGCTCATTAAAGATGATTTGATGCTCGTTCTTTCAGCAATTCAACTCTCCTCTCTCACCGTGAATGTAATCAAGCAGAATCTCTTTTGGGCCTTTTTCTATAACAGCCTCGGAATTCCTATTGCTGCCGGCATCTTATACCCTTTCTTCGGTATCCTCCTGAATCCCATGTTTGCCGCGGCTGCCATGGCCCTGAGTTCCGTCTCAGTGGTCAGCAATTCTCTCCGTCTCAAGCATTTGTGGCTCAAACAGCAAAAAAAATAATACTACAGGGCAGTGCACTGTTGGTCACAGCAGAAATATCACTTAACATATTATTTACATTAATTATTTTGGAATGATCAAACAGATACGAAAATTGAACGTCATCATTTCGTTAATTGACACTGTATCGGCTATATTTTATAATTCAAGAAAACGAAGTTGAAAGGGGTTTCGAGGTGATAATTAATTAGAAAGGATGTCATGTGACGGCCTGGTGAATTCCTATCCAACGAAGAGGGGGTAAGGATTCATTCAGCTATTCCCCTTTAACAGAGAAAGGAGGAGAGGAAAATGAAATCAGCTGTTATTTTTACCGGGACGGGTCCAATTCTAATTCTAACTTCCTATGAAACATTAACACATCCTGCGTTTGTTGAAAAACTGGCAACGAAGGGTATTAAAAAGTTCATCGCCATTGAACTTCCTGTTGACAAAGTAAAGGCAAAATACAGTAACCGTTTTGATGTAATTATGGAAGATCTCTATCAAACCGACGATTTACGGGTTCTCGACTACAACGGGTACAACATTTTCAATAACTTTTCCCTCAAAGAAATGGGAGAGGCAATCCGCTACGAACCATAGAACAATACGTTTATATCCCTTCAGCGGGCTACAGAAAAAGACAGGCTGGATTTCCAGCCTGTTTTTTTCTTCCCCACAATTCCTTCAGGAAACAGTGAAACGAATTCTCGAACCGTAGTATGTATTCACAACAAATAATATGCTTTGTTCGGTATATCGTCATAATCGGGATTCAACACAACAATTCCGAGGTCATCGCTCATCTCGGGTTTCACATCATACGTTCTGATGAGTTCCCGGGGAAGCTGATCTACGGAGGTTGTCTTCAGCAATGCGAGCAATTCCTTTTCCATCTTTCCACTTGTGGAATTACGCATATCCCTGACAAGATCGTAGAAACCGTCCGTTGCCAGCAAAAACCGTGAATCGGGAACGTAATCAATCAATTTCGTTTGATATAATCTGTCAATTCTTCCGACGAAACAATGATTTGTCTGACTGACTTTTTCGGCTGTGTCTTCGTCTATCCTGAAATGATAGAGCATGCTGTCACCCGTGTGGAGAAGCAAGGCTTTCCGAACATGCCGAACAAAGAAGAGAGCTGTAAATGTTGTATTGTCGGTGTAGCGAACTGTTTTAACAATAGAATTTGTTTCTCCGATAATCCCATGAAATCTTTTTTCAACATCGTTGACGGACAGATCACCGATCTCAGCATGCGGCTTTGCGCTGCCCAGCATGCCATGAATTCTTTTTAAAAAGGATTGCGACGCAGAAGGATTTCTCTCGGGGCCGTCCGCCACAGCAACAAAATTATTCTGCAAATCAACCAACACCGAATCGCCGTTTTTCCGGCCATGCAGTGTCTTTTCGCCACCGGTTCGTACGGCTGCTCCGAAGACCTTTTCGCAACTCACATATCGAACGGCATCTCTCATGTTCATCGTCTAAAGTAAGAAGCTCCCAGATAAAATATCACCGCATATAAAACTATAATGTGGGAAGGGTCCAACCGCCTGGTTCTCGATCCGGTTGTACCCTTCTCCTGTTCTGATTTCTATTCTTTTTCCATTTTCTGCAAAATGAGATCGGCACACTTCATTCCGCTCAGAGCCGCACCATTCATTGCAAGTCCCCGGCCCTGATAGGTATCGCCTGCAAAGTACAGATTCGGTATTCCCGGTGCCTGAAGTCCCGGTTTGAAATTCCCCACCAGGCCCGGTTGTCGTGCCAGACCGTCACAACCGTCCACATAATACGGGAGTTTCCACTCTACTTTCTCCTCGATACCCGGGAACATTTCTTTGACATCTTCCCACATGAGATTCAGAATTCGATCCCGTTTGAACTTATCCGACGCCTCGGGGTGTTCACAGACCACGTCCGTATGAAGAATTTGCTTCCCTTCCGGGGCCGTCCCCGACGCAAAGTTCGAGGCTGCGAAACCCTGAAAAGGATATCCGGCATGTTTTGTCTTGAGTGCGGTGAAAAAACAAAGCTTTGCGGGATCAACAACCGGCTCGGAAAGCCCGATCATATACCCGATGAGCCCGGTAATCTCATGCTGTATATCCGTAATACGTTTTACCCACCACCGGGGCAGAGGGCCTGTTTCGGGATTGAGATCGATGATCCGATTCAATTTGTAGATGGGCAGAGCACAGACGACACGATCCGCATAAATCGTCTCCGTTTCAAAGATCCTGTATTCTTCCTGATAGATATGTTTTCCTGCCGGAACCCGAACACCGATTGCTCTCTTGTTCTCAATGAGCACTTCCTGGACATCACAGTTAAGCCGGATCTCTCCTCCGTTTTCCTTGATCGCCTCTACGAGGCCTTTCGTTATTCCCTGCATACCGTCGATTGGATAACTTGCCTGTAGAACCTGTCTCGTGTTGAGCAGATTGTCTCTGGCTATGTAAAGAACCTCTCCGGCGGCCATATCGATTGCGTTGGGAATTGTTGTCATGATCATACCCAGATCGGTAAACAATTCCCTGATGGCCGGCTGAGGCACGTTTTCCACGAGCCATTCTTCAAGAGACCGATTGTCCCATGCTTCAATCTCGGCATCCGTCATCATCGCTATATTCTGAAGCATGTCCCGGAAAGCGATCTTATCTTCTTTCGTCATCGGAACAAGGTCGGCAACACTGACAAATTTCTCTCCATCCCAGATATCCACCGTGTCGCTGAACGGTGCCCATTCCACCTTTTTCCCGACCCGTTCATTCACCACATTGCACATCGATTTTTCGCCGAGTTCGGTGAAATGCAATCCGATATCGACACGCCACCCTTTCCCGGGATACCCATCGTAACTCATCAATCTGCCGCCAGACTTCGGGAATCTATCAAGGACCAGAACCTTCTTCCCGGCCTCTTTCGACACAATCGCCGCTACTCCCAGACCGGCAACACCGGCACCGATTACTATTACATCATATGTATTGGACATACTGACTTTTACCTCCCTCATTTTCACCTCAGGTAAGATTATTCCACCCGTGGTCGCTCATCGACAACTCGCTGGCTCTTCAATGTTTTTGTCGGATCGAAGATTTCCTTCATATCGACAAACACGATTTCCGGCGTCATCTCCACGGCTTTTCTTGCCCTTGCCACTACCTGCTTTTCCACATCATCTTTCGCAAATCCCTCCGCAATGGCGACTTTGATCTCCAATTTATCGAGAGAGAGCGGATCTTTTTTGTCTTCTTTGGTAAAGACTATCTGATACTCTTCAATTCCTTTTATTTCCGTTATTTCAGTCTTTAATATATCGGGATTGATAAGGGTCCCTTTGATATTGACAAGCTCCATGGTCCTGATCGGCTGCATTTCAACACGTACGTCATTTCTGCCGCAATTCGGACAGGTCTCATGGGTCAGGGTTGTTATATCTCCTATAATGTACCGCAGGAAACATGTTCCTCTCCGGTCAATGTGGGTTATCGCCAGAAGCCCCTGCTCACCATCAGGGAGTCGCTTTCCCGTCTTCTCATCAATAATTTCAAGGAAGTGAAGGTCGGGAGCACATATATGCATTCCTCCGTTCTCCGTACACTCCAATGTGGTTCCCTGCATCTCCGTGAAACCCAGACCGCTGCAGATGAACGGATTCTTGGCCCCCGTATTTTCAAGCCTGCTTCTCATATCGTTTCTCATACCCTGGGGACATGCTTCTCCCAAGACGAAACAGTGGCGAACACTTGAAAAATCCCTGCCAAGTTCTTCAGCCCTCATAATAACGCGGCGTACGAACGACACGATACCAGACAGAACGGTACAGCGATACCTTTCAACCATATCGACGGCATGATCCAGGGGGTTATGAATCGGGAAAGGATCATATTTTGATCCGGTCACAGCAGAAACGCACCGGGCACCTGAGGCTATACAGTAATCCACCGTCTTCCAGAAACCGATATGCGGTACCGGGGTCAGGGGGAAGATATTTGCCACAATATCGTTATTGGTGATCGCACCGACTTCACACATACGTGCGAGCTGCATAATATTTCCGAAATAGTCATGGGTGTTGGAAAAAAATGGCGTTGGAACACCCGAGGTGGTTCCCGTCGTATAGTGCACACCCCACATAATCCTTTCATGGGGTTGTACCGGTGCATCGGGCGGTATGGTCAGACGGAAGCTCATCGGGTCTGCCATATAATCCTTCTTATTAAGGGAAGGAATCTTTTCCAGATCGTCGACGGTTTTAAAATCAGCAGACGATATACCCCTATCTTTAAAGAGTTTGCTGTAATATGGGCTGTACTTTTCCAGCAGCACAACCTGCTTCTGTAAATTTTCATTCTGTACGGCTCGAATTTCATCCTGTGACTTATAAAGAAACTTGCCAAACTCACTCACCTCTTTAGGTTTTTTCGGATAACCCGCCATGATTATATCTCCTTTTTTATTATCTTTCTGACTTCTTAACAGTCTTCATATCCTATACAACGGCCCCCCCTTTTCGTTATGAAATCATATCACCCCCTTTTTTATCATGCTGTATCTTCTCTGAATGACATCTCCAGTTCATAGACACCATAACTTGGTTTCCTCTGTATCTCGAAACCCGTTTTTTCAAAAACGCGCAGCATCGGTCTGTTTTCAACGAGAATATCAGCAGTGAAACCGAGAAGTCCCTCCCGCTTTGCCAGATAGGTGAGATATAATATCAATTCGGTTCCGATGCCCCTGTTCTGGTATTCATCACGGACGGCAAAGGCGATATCAGCTGTGTGACGTTCTTCGCCGATTCTATACTGGCCCATGCCGACAACCGTTTCTCGGAATTTTCTTCCTGTGACGGCAAGAATCGTCATTTCCCGGGTATAATCAATGACTGCAAAATGCTGTAATACCTCATGGGGCATATCTTTTCGTTGCGATATGAACCGTCGGTACATGCTCTTGTCCGACAGGGAATAGAAAAAATCCTTGAGTAACGGCTCGTCGCTGATC
>JAFGQS010000065.1 GCA_016935565.1 Deltaproteobacteria bacterium | reverse complement strand
TGTTTTCCCGATGGTCTCTTCGCTTTCGTCTTCCAGGACCTTGAGAAGGAGTGAGAGCTTGGTCACTTCCACCGCCTGGGTGTCGATGTCCACACCGTAAATATTATTGAGAAGGATGCGCTTCTTCTCAGCGGTGGTCAGTTTCCACTCACCGCCGGGTGCCCGGTAAAGAGCGGGGTTGCGCCCTTTAGCCCATTTTCCCGGGCTGTCTTCAATGTATTTGTCGCGGTGCCAGTCGAGGAGATATTGATACGCGCCGATCAGAAATGAACCGGAGCCGCATGCGGGATCGAGAATTTTCAGCCTGCTCACGGCGCCGCGGGGACCGGGCTTTTTTCCTTCAACGAGTGTGCCGACGGTCTGCTTGACGATATAGTCCACGATATACGTGGGGGTGTAATATACGCCGCCCGCCTTTTTGACTTCCGGTTTTTCCTCCACAATGGCACGGTGCCCCGGTGTGAGCCGGATTACCTTGCCGAGAAACCGCTCGTACACCTGCCCCAGGATATCGGCGGGAAGAACGGAGAATTCATAGGGGCTGTCGGGGTAATAAATATTTCGTAAAATATCCTTGAGCGTTTTATCATCGATGGTGAGATCCAGTGTCAGGTCGTCAGGCGGTGACGATCTTCCCTTTTCTTTTCTGAAATGAAAAAGACCGGAGTTGTAACGGTCGTCCGCCTGCCGGAATATCCGGCAGAGGCGACGGTAAACCTGGGTGCCGTGTCTGAGCGCCATGAGACGGCTGTAAGGTTCGATGCCCCGATCTTCGCAGATGCGGAGAAAGACAATACGGTCGATGGTACGCTGAACGGCGAAGTTCAACTCCCGTCTCGACAGGCCGGGATTTCTCAGTGCGATATTCCGTGCCAGTATCTCGCGCCACCGCTCAATTTCTTCAAGAAATGCCGTGTCAACCTCGGCGGTTCCCCGCTTTACCCTGCTTGACTCCACGTATCTATCAAAGGAACCTTTCAGCACCGCTTCCTTTGAAAAGATGGATGAGATGGTATCCCACTTTTCCACATACTCGGTATAGGTGAAGTAAAATGTTCGTGCCGTTGAAGCCTTGTCGGTTTTTACCGGTTTTATCCTGCAATCATAGACGGCGAATTCCTCGAAATCCGTCAGGATGCTCAGGGGCAGTTTGGAAGACCAGGCATAACGGCGGAGCTGGTACGCCGGATTGATATCATCCCTGATATTAACAGCGGGTTTTTTCGCTTCGAGGAAAAATTTGCGGGTGCCGCCGATACGGAAGCAATAGTCAGGGGCCTTCACGGCACTGTCCACCCGGATGGTGTCTTCATGAATCACATCCTTGTATGCTTCGGAATAGCCCTCTTTGTTGTAAATGTCCCAGCCGAGGTTTTCAAAAAAAGGATTGATAAACTCCTGGCGTACCTGGGCCTCATTATATTTGCCGGAACGATATGCATCGAGGTTGCGGTCGAACCGCTCGACAAGTTCATATATCTGCCCGGGAGGAGCCATTTTTTCACCTTATGAGATTTTCGGGTGAAGATGAGATGTGTTGAAACAGATTAAAATTACAACGTTATAGAATCCTTGGAAAAGATACATGATTTTTACGAATAGTCAAGGTGTAATACAAAATTCACGTCTCATTGGTTCTGAAGCCGGGATACGCACAGCAAAACGGAGTGTCAGCATTCCTGATTTTCCTCTTACGGATATTTCATATATGTTGACAAACATACTGCACATGGGTACATTATGAGAAAGCAACGAAATTTTGTAAGAGCTCGGAACGATTAAAATTTTGTCTATCACTGTAAACGTTTTTGACCATTTGCGGAATGGTATGAATGAGGAGGTAAGCCATGAAAAAATTAGTCGTCTCAGTGGCGGTAATCCTGGGCATTGTTTTCATGATGCATGGTTATGTGATTGCCGATAATCCGATTCCAAAGGCAGGCGAAGTTCTCCCTGCGATAAAATTGAAGATGCCGGAGAAGGCGGAATATCGCAATTACCTCGGCCTTTCGGGCAGGGGAGAGTTCGCCATACCGGATATTAAAGCTCAGGTGGTAATTATCGAAATCTTCAGCATGTACTGACCGTTCTGTCAGAAGGAGGCTCCTTCTATCAACAAATTGTATCAAATCATAGAAAGTAATCAGGACACGAAGGGAAAAATAAAACTCA
Source organism: Deltaproteobacteria bacterium (assembly GCA_016935565.1). Lineage (GTDB taxonomy): Bacteria > Desulfobacterota > Syntrophia > Syntrophales > UBA6807 > JAFGQS01. Next base: position 15,706 of record JAFGQS010000065.1, on the reverse strand, counting down.
TAGGAATCGGAGCGGGTAATTCCCCCTTTGAGGTCAACTATTTCCAGGAAACATATCAGATACCGTTCCCGCTATTTGACGATAAGAATTATGACATCCATGAGATGCTGGGGATGGTCAGGACCCCATATTTCTTTGTTGTGAAAATCAATAAAGATGGAACTCATAAACTTACCTATACTCAATTAGGAGGATTTAAGACAGCAGAAGATTTTCTGGATTTAATCCTCAAAGAGTCGGGGTTACGGTAAGGAGGGTATAAGGGAGGTTGAAAAAAATGAAAAGAATATTATTTGCAAATGTATTGATAGTAGCCCTGTCGGTTTTTTTCGTGGCCGGAAGTGTCTTCGGCCTGTCAGAGGTATATAAAAACAATATCTATGATCCCGGAATGTTGAAACCGACGGACAGTGTTTTAAAAGTAAAGGTGGGTGATCAGTCTCCCGACTTTTCTCTTCCCGCCGTGCAGGGGGGAAACGTAACGCTGAGCCAGTTCCGTGGAAAGAAGAACGTGGTCCTTTCATTCATTCCGGCGGCCTGGACCCCTGTCTGTTCGGATCAATGGCCCGGCTATAACATCGCGAAGCCGATTTTCGACAAATATGATGCGATTCTCCTCGGAATTTCGGCGGATAATATTCCCACGTTATTTGCATGGACGAATCAGATGGGAGAACTGTGGTTTCCCGTTCTTTCCGATTTCTGGCCTCATGGTGCACTTGCAAGCAAACTCGGTATATTACGTTCCAACGGTACGACGGAACGGGCCACGTTTATCATCGATAAACAGGGGATCATCCGGTATATTGACGTCCACGATATCAACGAACGACCGCCGCTGGAGGACATTGTAAAGGAATTAGAAAAATTAAAATAATAGGGTCAATATTTCTTAAAAGGCGAATGGCTCAGGATTGTAATGTGTTACGTTGTGGTTCATTCTATGCGAACTATGATACGCGTGCTCTGTTGAGCTATTTGCCTTTTTTTATCCTTGACAGGCATCATTCTCTTTCCTATATATGTCCCATCATAATGGCAAGTCTTACTAAAAAATAACCATTTCGTCGTTACCAACGGATAAAGAGTATCATGCCGCTTTTTTTAAAAGCCTGTTCCATACAACCTTGTTCAGGGGGAGACCAAAATCTCACATTCAATTGAATTCAAGCGAGTTAGTTTTATGTACCATAAGGGTATTAAAAGATAAAAATGGAGGAAAGGGGAGGCAGAAATTATGAAAGAAATTGAAAGACCTGAAGATCTCAATCAGGAGCAGATGGCACGTTTTGTATTGGATATGTTTCACCGGATTTTTGTTCATTATACGATATGGTTCAGAGAGGTGGAACATCAAGTTGGCATGAAGAAAGCCTTGGAAATTATGGAATCTGCCTTAAGCGATAGTTACAGTGTGCAGATGAACAGGATGGCCAAGTTTTTTGGTTTCGAGCTGGTGAATGGAATCCCAAAACCCCTTCTCGAAATGCCGGAGGAGAGACTTCTATCATTGATGAATAACCTTGGTGTCAATTGGATCGCGAATGATGGAATATGGTTTCAGGCTGTCGAGAAGAGGCGGGATATGTTTGACGCCAAGCGCTGTAATGATTCCGCCTGGACAGACTTCTCCCCCATAGAAGCATGGTCCATAAAACGGTTTTTGAATTTACCGGAACATGCAGGTCTTGAAGGATTGAAAAAGGCTTTACGGTTCAGAATGTATGCATTTATTAACGTACAATCCATTATCGATGAGGACGAGAATACCGTTGTCTTTCAGATGAATGATTGTCGCGTACAGTCTGCACGGAAGCGCAGAGGCCTTGACGATTACCCGTGCAAATCCGCCGGTCTTGTTGAGTACAGTTATTTTGCTGAGAGCATTGATTCGAGAATTAAGACGGAATGTATCGGATGTCCTCCCGATAAGCATCCTGATGAGTGGTTCTGTGCCTGGCGTTTCACGATGTCTTAAGAGAAGTACGTAAACCGGGACATGATTTTTTCCTGTTTGACAATTCAAATTGTTATAAAGCCCTTCACTCATTGAAACAATTGAGAGAAGGGCTTATATTACTGAGAGTTTTGAAAACATATCTCAAAGATCAGAATATTTTTTAACTATTCTCCCCTTCGCTTTTCTGCAAATTCGGGTTTGTTCCGCCTGAAGCGGATCAAATAAATGAATTTGTGACCGTCGAAGTTTCAGCCAGACTGTTAAGCTTCGATAAGAATTGCTTCTGAAAAATCTTAATTCGTTTTCAAAACCCTGTTTCCTGATTAATCAAAACTTTCTTCATTATAATTGAAAAGGATGGAGGTTGTATGAAGGAGCCCCTCTTGATGAATCTTGTAAATAACGTATACCTTGAGGGTGCAAAACTGGTCATGATTGACCGGAGAAGAATTCCCCGGGAGATTGTACCCGTTATTGCTGACAATTATGAGGACGTGGCCCGGGCGATAGAAGATATGGTTGTGCAGGGTGCCGGGGATATCGCAATCACGGCGGGCTTCGGCCTTTACCTTGCTGCTCTGGAGTTAGAGGCAACTGAGGGTGTCTTAAACATTGAAAAAATGGAAAATGCAGCGGCGCGTCTCCGGGTAACCCGCCCGACGGGCTATCATCTGGCAGCCCTCCTGGATAGAATCATGGAACGACTCAAAGAGGGTGATCGTCCGGTTTCCGAAGAGATCCTGAAATTTCTCAATAGTGTCCTTGCAAGGCAGCGAGAGATTTCTCAGGATACCGGCAGACATGGTGAAACGCTCCTTGAATCAGGTGACACGATCCTGACTCATTGTTTTGCCGGGTCGGGTCTCCTCTATATGCTCCAATATGCAAAAGAAAATGGCAAAGACATCAAGGTAATCTGTACGGAGACACGGCCCTATCTCCAGGGGGCACGGCTTACGGCATGGTCGGTGAGTCAGCTTGGTCTGGACACAACTCTCATTACGGATAATATGGCGGCGCATTTCATGTCCCGCGGCGTGATTAATAAGGTGTTTACTGCCGCAGACCGTATTGCCATGGATGGAACGGTAGCCAACAAGGTGGGAACACTGCAACTCGCCATTTCGGCAAAATATTACAACATTCCTTTTTATATTCTCGGGTATGGAGGGCCTGACCGTCGGACGCTTAAGGGGGATGACATACCGATTGAAGAGAGGGACCCGAAGGAAGTCCTTGAGTTTCGGGGGATTCCGATCAGCGGTTCCGATGTTCATGCATTTTATCCTGCATTTGACCTGACTCCTGCTGATTTGATTACGGGGGTCATAACCAGGACGGGAGTTGATCTTCGAAAAAACACGGGATGACGGAAAGATCTGTTTTGAAGCGGAAATAATATAAGCTTGTGCCGATGTCGAGTGTTTTCTGCACCGGTGAATGCTGGAGCGTCGATAACCGGAGGATAGAATTATTTACCTGTGAATTTCAGCCCGCTTTGCCTGCTATGAAGATCCTTTTTTTGACCGCTCACCGGTCAACGGCCATATCAGGTTTTGGTTTTCGTCTGTCATTTTTTTAACAATCTTCAGGGTTGATGCCGGCAATAGATAACTTCTCCCACGGCTCATGACATAGACCAGGTACCAGGGATCTCCCGGAGCTCTATTGCCCCGCCGTCCTACAATTTTTCCCGTTAAACCACAATGCGGGTGCCTTTCTTTTTCGACGACGACGATATCTCCCAGGTCCATGTTATATATCCCTTTCCCTTTGAGTTTAACGGGTTATGATTATGCAGGCAGCCCGGATTGTTATGACTTACCCTCTTTGTGCTTTGTGTCCCATAACATAAAACAAAAGGAATTCACACAACAAAATCCGTTCAGGGAATTATTGATAATTATTATGTTGTCTGACCATGACAGAAAACAGAGATGCGGCAAAGCACAGTAGAACTCCGAACAGAAATGCATTATGAAATCCTACAGTCAAAATTTGAGGAGATACTGCACAATGTGCCGAACTTATATCTCCCATGGATATGTTTTGAGGAAGAGAGGATGAAAAAACGGTCTCGAAAAAGCAGATGCCCAGAACACCGCCCCCGTGCCTGATCAACATCATAACACCGGAAGCAACCCCCTGTTTTTCCTGCGGAGCTTCTCCCATAACGAGACTGCTGTTTGGAGCCATAAACAATCCCGCGGTAAAGCCGAACCAGACCAGCGAGAGAACGATAAAAGAAATGGACGAACTGCCGTGAAGCGAGCTGAACATAACGAAGGCACCTGCACAGAGAAACATTCCAAGTGCGCACAACCAGCGCGAGCCGATTTTATCTGAAATACTGCCCGCTGCGGGTCCCATAAAAATCATGACGGCCGATGGTATGATGAGTATGAGACCTGCCTTGTCGATTCCCAGTTCCCGTGCTATTTCAAGATAAAATGGAAAAAGAAAAACGGTACCGTTCAATACCATAAGGACGAAAAAGGAGGCCAGCGTTCCCATACTGAAATTCCAGTTCCTGAAGAGATCCATATCCAGGATCGGATATAAGATCCTCTTTTCACGAATAAAAAAGACTGTAAAGAAGACAATGGAAAAGAAGAAAGATGAGAGAATCACCAACGACATCCATCCCTGTTCCTGACCCATGTTCATGGCATATAAGAATGTCATCAGGGCAAAAAATATGAGGACGGCCCCGATCATGTCGAATCGTGAATCGGCGGTGTGAGCCATCTTTTTCGGCAGTACACGGCTGCCTATCATGATTGCGATGATTCCCAGGGGAATATTAATGAAAAAGATCCAATGCCAGCTTAAGGAAGCGGTGATAAAGCCGCCGACCGCCGGGCCCAAGGTAATTCCAAGGGCACCGGAGGTGCCGACAATGCCGAGAGACCTGCCTCGTATATCCGGTGGTAATAGTACGGAAACGATAGCAGGAGCCAAAGCGGTTAAAATAGATCCCCCGATTGCCTGAATAACACGGAAGGCAATGAGCATGTGTATGCTGCTCGATATTCCGCATAAAAAGGAACCGATTATGAAAACAATGAAGCCTGCAATGAAGACCTTTCTGAAGCCTTTGATATCTCCCAGTTTTCCGAATCCCAGTAAAAAACTGATCAGGATTAAAAAATAGACTAATACCACCCTTGATACGATGCCGATGCCGACATTGAAATGCCGGGATATAACCGGAAGACTGATGTTTACAATGCTGATGTCAAGGTTTGACATAAAAATTGCAGCGGCAGCACAAATCAATATCCATCGCTGTTGAGATGTGTCGGTGACAGTGAGTTCATTCATGGGATAACAATTCCGGATCCACTCTTGATATCGTTTGACCGGTTCTCTATATCACGGTCATGGTGTTTTGCACAGTGGTAAAGGCAGAGACTGGTCATGGTGCTTTCAACTGTGCACGATAACTTTTTGTCCTTGACACAAGCCCCTGTCTCTCTTATATGTTCCTAATGCATACGTAATTTATTACGGTCAGTGGCACACTACGAGATACTGCCTGACTTTTCATTTTATAAGAAGTGGGATACTTTTCATGTGAACGATGCCTATACAGGGTATTAAGGGGGGTTATAGTATGGCGTTATTGAAACAGGGTGCGATTCCAATCGGCAGGATGTTATTCATTCCCAAAGAAGGCGACATGACAAAAGACGATCTGGAAATTGAATCAAGCGGTCAGTATCAAATCAATGAAATGCCTGACCGTTTCGTCATCAAAAACGCTGAGTGCTGCCGAGCCATTATGGTTAAGATATCTACGAAAGAATAATCAGCTGAGGAGTTGTGCCAATATAATAATTCTTGCGTTGTAAGATTTGGATTGCACGGGTTGATTATTGCTGATCGCTGTAAATGTCGGCTTTTGTACTCACATTTCAATCGGGCATTCGATTGCAAGATTTCCGCATATCTGTTGTGATAAGAAGGTATCGAGAGGAGAACGCATGAAAGAAAAAATCAAAATGCCGATTTCATTTCACGGTAATTATGTCGTTTCCATTATTGACGGAGATTTGGCAAAAAAAGATCGCTGTCAAAAGTTGTTTATCAAGACACTTCCCGCAAAACATGAAGGGGAATCCGATGATATAAAGAATATGCCGACTCACCGAATCACATATTTTGATTTCGGTTGTCGCTATCTGATTGACGGTACATTAGTAGAAAACGAAGAAGACCACGTAAGCTTTGACTCGAAGGGGAAAATATATACATTTTCGCCGGCTGCTCCAAAACAGTAGTATCCAATAGCGGATTTACAACATCATAAAGCTTTCTACAGTGACAGTGAGTGAAATACAAAGCTGTTCTTCCGTGAAGTCTCATCTTTGCGTATCCTTTTTATAATCTCGGTGATGACTGTTTGCTGACGGCTATCTTCTCGTGAGCGTGACGTATTCATGGAATAAGTAGAGATCCTGATAAAGGAGATGATAGAAACCATACAAGGCAGTTGTCAACAATCATTCGTCTAGGAATGTTCCGCCATTACCGGTTTGCGTGATAATTTTTTAAATTGTCATCATAAAAAGGAAGGTGCCTTATGAAGTCGCTTGGTATATGTATCGGTGCCTCAACCCTGTCAAGTGTTGAACTGTTGCATGACAAATCCGGAACAATAACTGCCGGTACTATCTTTATACAGCCCCACAATGGTAATCCCCGAAGGGTCCTTCTGGAGATCCTCGAAAAATCCGATGTAACAGTGCATTCAAAGATCGCAGTCACCGGCAGAAAATTCAGAAAATATATAAATCTTACTTCCCTGTCAGAACCGGAATCGATCGAAACAGCCCTTTCTCATGTACATGGTGGCGGGAATGCCATCAATGCGATTGTCAGTGCCGGTGGGGAAACCTTTATGGTCTATCGTCTCGGCAAGGACGGCAGAATATCATCTGTTCGCACAGGTAATAAATGTGCTTCAGGAACAGGTGAATTCTTTTTACAGCAGATCAGAAGGATGGCCCTTTCTCTCGAAGATGCAGTTCGATGTGCAAGAACGGAAAAATCTTATAAGGTTTCGGGCCGCTGCAGTGTTTTTTGCAAGAGTGACTGTACCCATGCGACGAATAAAGGTATTCCGAAGGAGCAAGTTGCCGCCGGGCTCTGCGAGATGATGGCGGGAAAGATTGTGGAACTCCTCCAACAGATTCCGCGGAATAATATCATGATAATCGGAGGCTGTGCTCAGAATTCCGTCATGGTCGATTATTTAAAAAAAGAGATACACAATCTGATAGTTCCAGTGGAAGCTCCCTACTTTGAAGCACTGGGGTGTGCTCTCTGGGCATTGAAAAATGATACAAAGCCTTTCCCGGGGGTGGAATACATATTTGACAGGAAAAGTGAGGCATTTCCCCGTCTTTCTTCTTTGGAGAAGTATCGAGGCATGGTTGAATTTAAAGAGGCAGAGCGGGGGACAGCCGGTGAGGGTGATCGCTGTATTTTAGGGCTCGATGTCGGGTCAACAACGACGAAAGCGGTTCTGGTGAGGATAGACGATGATCGTGTTGTAGCCTCTGTCTATCTTCGAACGGACGGCAATCCTGTGAGAGCGTCGCGAAACTGTTATGCCGATCTTGACAACCAGCTGGGTCGTCTGTCGGATACAATACAAATCGTAGGATTGGGGGTCACGGGATCGGGAAGGCAGATAGCCGGCTTGCATGCGATGACCGAGGGGGTCATAAATGAGATTATCGCTCATGCAACAGGTGCTCTCTGCTTTGACGGAGACGTGGATACCATATTTGAGATCGGGGGGCAGGATGCAAAGTACACATACATAACCAACGGAGTTCCCTCCGATTATGCGATGAATGAGGCATGCAGTGCCGGCACGGGGTCCTTCCTGGAAGAGGCGGCACGAGAGACCCTGGGGATTGAAATGGAAGACATCGCAGACATCGCATTTCAGGGACAAAACCCACCTAATTTCAACGACCAATGTGCGGCATTTATAAGCAGTGACATAAAAAATGCCTTTCATGATGGTGTGTCACAAGAAGATATTGTGGCAGGCCTGGTTTACTCAATCTGTATGAATTACAACAATCGCGTCAAGGGAAACAGGCCGGTGGGGAAGAAAGTATTCATGCAGGGAGGTGTCTGCTACAACAGATCCGTACCGATTGCCATGGCTTCACTGACGGGAAAACAGATTGTTGTGCCTCCCGATCCTGGCCTCATCGGTGCCTTTGGTGTGGCCCTGGAGATAAAACGCAGACTTGCGCTTGGTCTTATAAGAGAAAAGTCTTTTTTCCTCAAACAACTGAGAGACAGGGAACTTGCGTACGAGGACTCATTTGTATGTAATGGCGGCAGGGAACGGTGCGACCGGAAGTGTGAGATCGCACGGATCAGAGTTGATAACAAAATCTATCCTTTCGGCGGTGCCTGCAACAGATGGTATAATATACGCTCACACGCCAAAGTTAGTGCAAGAGAGAGTAATCTGGTCGCTCATTATGAAAAACTGATATTCGATACCTATATACCTTCGCCGGGACACATGAATATCGCCATGGATTCGTATGCTATCGGTATCAACAAATCGTTCCTGGTGAACACATACTTTCCCCTCTATTACCATTTCTTTTCTCGGCTTGGATTCCGGGTTGTCCTTTCCGGTGCTACAACGCAGGAGGGAATGGACCGGAAGAGTGCTCCATTCTGTTATCCTGCTGAGATCGCCCATGGCTATTTTTTTGATCTCCTGGAAAAGAAGCCCGACTATCTTTTTCTTCCTCTCATTAAGGGAGATTACGTGAAAAACCCGAACGGAAACAGTGTGACCTGTCCCCTTTCGCAGGGTGAGCCGTTCTATCTGGCGTCTGCATTTAAAGATCATGAGATGTTCCGGATGTTGAAAAACAAAGGGAGAATTTTGAATCCGTCGATTGATTTCTCCCGGGGATTTGAAGCCGCGGAACGTGACGTTATTGCAATGGCGAGTTCATTGGGGCTGCCGAAGAAACGAGCACGAAGCGCATATGCGTATGCCGTGTCGGTTCAGCAAAAGGTCTTCGGTGAGATGGAAGAAACCGGTCTGAAGGTTTTAGCGGGACTCGATGAAAAGCCTGAAGAATTTGCCGTCGTTATTTTCGGAAGATCATACAATGCATTTGTTTCTGAAGCCCACATGGGTATTCCCGGTAAATTTGCATCGAGAAACATAACGGTCATTCCCTTTAATTACCTTCCCATACAGGACGAATCCGCCAAGGAAGAGATGTACTGGTCGGCGGGGCAGCGCATTCTGAAAGGTGCCCGGTTTGTACAAAGACACCCCCAGTTGTTCGGATGTTATATTACCAATTTTTCCTGTGGGCCCGATTCTTTCCTCGTCGGTTATTTCCGGGATATGATGGGGAAAAAGCCGTCTCTCACGCTTGAGCTGGACAGTCATGTTGCTGATGCCGGTCTTGAAACCAGGATTGAAGCATTTATCGATATTATTCAGCGATACCGTGAACTGGAGAAGGGGAAAAAGATAGCCGTTCGTAAGAAACATTTTATTCCGGCCAGGGTTAATCTGAATCATGGGCGGCCGTCTTTTATCGATTCTCGTGAACGTGAATGTTCCCTGAAAAGCCCTGACGTTCATCTCATTTTTCCTTCAATGGGGAGATTGATTTCGGAAGCAGGGTCTGCGGTCTTCAGAGGGCTTGGAATTCGTTCCTCAGCCCTTCCGCCCGCCGGCGAAGAAGCGCTCAAACTTGGCAGAGGAAATACGTCCTGTAAAGAGTGCCTGCCACTTCAAATAACCGTTGGGAGCCTCCTGCAATATCTTAATGAGAGGAAAAAAAATGATGAAAAACTGATCTATTTCATGCCTACAGCGTCGGGTCCGTGCAGATTCGGCCAATATTCTGTTTATATGAATGATTTAATAGCAAAATTGAAATTGAACGATGTGGCTCTCTTTTCCGCAAATGCTGAAAACAGTTATGCCGATTTATCAGGACAGGATATGACATTGAAACTGTGGACTGGCGTCGTCCTGTCAGACATATTTGAAGAAATATATTCCCTGCTGTTGACCAACGCTGTGAATGTCGGCGCAGCAATGACCGTTTTTGAAGATCAATGGAAACAGATCTTGAACCTTCTGGAGCGTCCTGTCAGTCTCAAAAGACTGACGACGGCGCTGATATCGATTGCCGACAACTTTCGCAACATCAATCTTTCACAGCCCCTTCATCATACGCCGGTTGTTCTGCTCACCGGTGAGATCTATGTACGTCATGATAATATTTCCCGGCAATTCATAGTCGAGGATCTTGCTGGAAAAGGTTTTGCCACAAAGGTATCGACGGTAGCAGAATGGATTTATTATACCGAGTGGTGTGTCCGGAACGGCGTTACAACAGGTACATTTACTCGAAAAGACAAACTTTCATTATTACTCAGAAATGTTTTTATGAAAAAGTATGAACGGGCTTTCCGGAAGGTACTGTCAAGATCCGGATTATGCAGTGATAAAACAGAGGATGTGAATCATATCATCAGACATACCTGTCATCTAATGAAACCGGAACTTGTGGGAGAGGCCATCTTAACGACCGGTGCGGCCATCAACGAGGTGCTTGATCATTACTGCGGAGTGATCGCCATAGGGCCGTTCGGGTGTATGCCGAACCGTTTAGCCGAAGCAATCTTGACCAGAGAAATGAATATGGAGGGAAAACGAGCAACGGGAAACCGGAACCGAAAACTGAGAAAACTGGCCGGTGAGGTTCAAGATCTTCCGTTTCTTGCAATCGAAAGTGACGGTAATCGATTCCCTCAGATTATTGAGGCTAAGCTTGAGGCCTTTTTGCTTCAGGCAGAGAGGACACACGGAGCGATAAAAGGATCTTAGAAAAAAATTCAATATGAGCGATTAATCTGTTATAAATACAGCCACAAGGAGGTGTGGTGTATGGAAAAGAAAGTAATCATTTACGGTAAGGCTGGTTGACCCTATACGACTGAGGCTAGGTCAGCCTACGGAGATAGGGCCTTATACGTGGATGTCAAGACTGATAAATCAAAATTAGGAGAAATGCTGCACTATTCCGGCGGTTCGCGACAGGTCCCCGTCATTGTTGACGGCGATACCGTAAAAATCGGTTACGGCGGTACATGAGGAGTGTAAGTACCGGCGGTCGCCGGTGGGATCGCTCCATCCGTTATCGTTATAAATCGAACCATAAAGAGACGGTTACTGCCCTGTTTTAGTGTGCGCTTGGGATCCTTTATGAGCGTGCATCTGAACTTCCTTCCATGTATGCTTTAAAAAAATTGTATCTTGAAATTAAAATAATATTGGCGTATTTATGAGCGGTATTTGGCATGCCAAATGTCAGGCTGATCAAGATTGCGGAAGTATTTACCAATGATTTTCATATAACTCGGGCATGGGGGACTAATGCGTACTCTATTCTATCCTCAGAGCGTTATGGTGGTAGGGGTCTCGATTGATCGATTCAATCTGGGTAAACAGATCGTGGACAATCTTGGAAGGTTCGGATTCCAGGGTCCGGTGTATCCCGTCGGACACGAAGGCGGAGAACTGAACGGCCGGAAAATTTCCCAGCGAATCGAAGATGTGGATGCCGTTCCCGAGCTGGCGGTTTTTCTGATTCCTGCTCGTTATATACCTGATGCATTGGATGTGTGCGGCGAAAAAGGGATCAGATACGCAGTCATCGAGTCGGCAGGATTTAACGAATATGGAGGGGTGGGTACGGATCTGAAACAGAAGGTGCTGGACGTTGCAGAAAAATGGGGAATCCGCTTCGTCGGACCCAACTGTATCAGTATAATCAATCTGGAAAACGGATTGACGCTTCCCTTTGTCCCCCTCGATCCTTCAATGACGAAAAGGGGACACGTTTCCGTTGTCGCTCAAAGCGGCGGCGTAATTTTTGACGGTATCCGCCTCTTCGGCCTCGAAAATATCGGCTTTGATAAATTGATCAGTATGGGGAATAAGTTGGACCTGAATGAAAATGATTACTTGGATTTCCTGGTTTCCGATCCGGGTACCCATATCATCGGCCTCTACCTGGAAGACATATCCGACGGACGTGCTTTGATGAACCACGCATTTCAGACGGAAAAGCCGATTCTTGTCTTGAAGGCCAATACAAACGCTTCAAGCAGCACGGTGGCCCAATTTCACACAGCCGCACTGGCCGGCGATGATCAGGTGGCGGATGCGGCACTGAGACAGGCAGGGCTTCTCCGGGTTCAAAATATGCAGGAATTGATGGATTGCTTCAAGATATTCTCGCTGCCGTTGATGAAAGGTTCCCGCCTCGCCGTACTCTGCCGTTCCGGCGGCCAGGCGGTTCTTTTTGCCGATGCGACCCACCGTCATGGTTTCGAACTTGCACAGTTATCGGACGGTTTCTTTGAAATGGTCAAAAAAGAAACGCGGGCCGGCGTTATCCGGATGACAAACCCTCTGGATTTGGGGGACGTTTTTGATGTGAATATTCACATCGGAATTATGGAAAGGGCCCTTCAGGAAGAAGAAGTGGATGGGCTCATTTTCGGTCATCTCTACGTGTCTGAGATGGAGTTGAAGCCCACGGAAAAGCTGATTCAGGCGGCCCGGAGTTTATCGCTCCGGTATGGAAAACCGGTGGTGTTTGCCATGATTTCTGAAAAAGAACTATGGGTCAAAATGAAGCACATGGCAGACTTTCCCATATTCCATGAATCCGATTATGCCCTGAAGGCCCTCAGTATTTCATACAGACATTTCAGAAACCGGTCACGGATCGCCGGGCGTAAACGGCATGTTCCCCTGCTTGAAGGCAAAACGCAGGAAGATAGTTCCCGACAATCTGAGATGATGCATCCCGGTGAGACATTCAATGTGCTGAAATCATACGATCTTCCGGTAACGGATTTCAGGATTGTGAAAACCGCTGAGGAAGGTTTGCGCGCCGCGGAGGAGATCGGCTATCCTGTCGTTCTGAAAATTGCGGCCCCGCCAATTCTTCATAAGACCGAGGCCGGGGGAGTGCGACTTAACATCAGCGGACAGGAAGACCTGGAGCGAGTATTCAGGGAAATGGAAGGTGATGAATACCTGATCCAGAAGATGGCCACCCCCGGGCGGGAAGTTATCATCGGTGGAAAACAGGATAATGAATTTGGCCCCGTCGTTCTTTTCGGGCTGGGCGGCGTCTTCGTTGAGGTGCTGAAGGACACGGCCATCCGTGTTGCGCCCATAGACAAAGAAGAGGCGGGAATCATGATTGAGGAAATAAAAGGCGCTCGCCTGCTCGATGATTTCCGCGGCCAGCCGCCGGCGGACAAAGAGACCCTGGTCCAATGCCTGGTGAAAGTATCTCACCTGCTCTTTGACCACCCGGAGATCAAAAACCTCGATATCAACCCCATGATCGTCGGTGACGAGGGAGAAGGGTGCATGATTGTTGACGCTAAAATCGAGCGGATAGCGTTCCCCTGACTCCAAGGGTGAGAAAGGGGTCAGGGGTGAGAAAGGGGTCAGTCGTTGACTATTGACTAGAGCTGTTAGTGTTCTGGAGGGGAACAGAGGGGTCAGATCTTCATTCTTTAACTATTGTGAATTATTGTAATATTTTTCATTAAGTGATCATAAATATATCTTACTGTAAAGAATAAAGATTTGACCCTAAATCTCTGATAGCGTTAAATCACCTGCGCTCGACATGGAGCCGCCGCGCCGGGAAATCTATTTTTTACGAAGGTTGAGAACGTAATACTTGCTCTTGGCTTGGACCCATGCAGTGTGGCGCCCGATCCGGTTGCTGCCATAGGCCATCCATATATAGCCGTTTTCACCCCAATCAGTTCCCCACGAATTTTTCACACGCCATGCTCCCAAATTATCATTCCAGCCCACAATCACAACAGCGTGTCCTTGACCGGAAGTGTCGGACGCGACGGTTTCATTGTACACCCCGCCGGTATACGCTCGAAACGCATCAGAGACGACTCGCAAACGCGTCGCAAGCGGTCCGTAAGTACAAAGGGCCGCCTTAATCTGTGCGGTTGTCGGGTGCTCGACGGTCGGATCTACAAAACCCCAGGCGACAGCGTCGAGCGGAGTGGCCGGGTTAGTACACGCACGGTTTGTTCCTGTGTATGGAACCGTCGCTTCATAGACACCTCCCTCGCGCACATAGTGCTCCAACGCATAGGCTGCTAAGCCGCCGCTGCAACTCCCCGCATCAGACCCATTATCCCTTTTTCCACAGTCGTTGATGTACTGCTCCGACGCATCTTTGGTAGTGCCATTCCGCCGGAGATAGCTCGCTTCATACGCGCCGGTGGCCGCAAAAGCCCAACAATTTCCGCATGACTGACTTTTTACCGGGGTGACCCTATTTCGGGTGCTCCAATCAAAAGATGAAAGGCTTGCCGAGCAACTTGGTAATTTAAATTCCGGAAGCTTTTTGACCATTGCCGGATACAGTTTCAAGTATTCCGCCCGGGCTTTTTCGTCTAATTTAAGACGCGTTACAGCAGCCTGGTTGATCTGTATCCTATACTGCCGTGTAAATTGCGGATCATCTTTGTCACCGAAAAGTGCCGCTGTCGGCATATCCAAAACCCTTGTATATCCGACGGTATACTTCAAGTTTTTTGTCTTGATTTCATCGCGAAGTCTCTGCAGCTTCAATTTAATACTGCTCGGAGCCGTCAGTTCCCTCTGCTGTAGTAATTGCTGGGAACTTATTGCCGTCGATTTCTGCAGCGGCGTCTTCTGTGCCGCCAAAGCAGGCAGTGCAGTAAACACTATCAACACAATTATTGCCGTAAATGTCAGAAAACGGTGTGACTTCATGATTGAACTCCTTTCTTCGATTAAATTGAGTTAATTGCAGGTGAACGTTAACATATAATATTGTAATCAGTGCACTTTTGCAACAAGGAATTTTGGTTAGATATCATGGTGTTCTGTCCTTGCCACCGTCCATGATGTTCTAATGATCGGATATTGATTTTTCTCTTATCTGACAATAACGGTATAGGCCGTTGCCTGCTTAGGCGGTATGCCTTTTTCCCAGGGGCGCACATATTTTAAGTAAATCGTTGTCTGTCCCGCCGCAACTGCAATGAAGGTCCATACTTCTTTTCCCCCTGCACCGTCCAGGTCGCTTTTCTCGGGTAAATATTCTTTCCCCATAAGTGTTACTACATTCTCATTAAAGGGTTTTGCTATCTCCCACGAAAATCCCGTCGTCCGGTTGGATTCAATAACAATAACAAATTTTTTGCCCGGTGACACAGTGACCGGACGCGCAGGATCGGTGCATTGGACGGACTCATAGGTGAGGGATTTCTGTGTTTCATTAGCGATCACGCATCCCACCACGGCAAACACTGTTATAACCCCTACGACATACACAACAAAAGTCCCTTTCATTGCTGTCTCTCCTTGTGAACATAATATATTTTTTTATATTAGTCTACTATCATCCAAAGGTAAAGGACCATATGCTATAAATATTCATTCTCATGAAAGGAGCGACCTTTCCCCCCCTTCCCACTGCCCAAAAATTAAAGTAGGCGGGTGAGAAAGGGGTCAGGGTGAGAAAGGGGTCAGTCGTTGACTATGGTGAGAAAGGGGTCAGTCGTTGACTATTGACTAGGGATGATGAGTATGGTATCAGTACACCATGGCACGACCAATTCGCATAGAATACCCCGGTG
>JAFGQS010000064.1 GCA_016935565.1 Deltaproteobacteria bacterium | reverse complement strand
TTATCTATAATATAAAAGTCAGAAAAATCAACTAAATTGTATGGTTCTTCCAAACAATCACCTGCACAATGTTTTTTGATTGTCCCATCGTGTTCCTCACTCATCAAAAACATACCCTTTCATATCCGGGACTTTCAGACCTGAACTCCTGTTACCACATTAAGGCGAGAAAAAATATGAACAGGCTTCGTATACGAATCAACTTGAGTGACAAATTTACTAATAATCGTGGTAACGGTTTCGTACTATGCGTTTCGAAATTGAAGGGAAATTGGTGACCACAATTACGGCCCTGAAATTTGATTGTCTTATATCGATTGAAATCGCATCTTCAATATGTTAGAAATATGGAACATTCTCATATCATGAAGGTGGTACTTTCTTTTCTTATAAGAAAACTATGATACATTATGCCTGTTTATGAATACAGAGCCCTGAATGTCAAGGGGAACAAAATCAAAGGAATCATCAATGCTGACAGCATTGTTGCGGCGAGACAGAAATTACGGGAAACCGATATATTTCCTGTAGAAATCAAGGAAACATCGGCACGGGGAAAAGATGAACTCTCGACGAAAAAATCTGTTGCCACTTTTTTCAAAAGGGTGAGTCTCCGTGAAGTTTCTTCCATGACCAGACAGCTTGCAACGCTTCTCGGCGGCGGCCTTCCTCTCCTTGCGTCACTGACCACACTGGTATCTCAGACGGCCAATCCGCAATTGAAAAAAACACTGGCCCAGGTTAAGGAACAGGTAAACGAAGGTACCGGCCTGGCACAGAGTATCTCCTATTATCCCCGGATATTCTCACCGTTGTATGTCAATATGGTGCGGGCCGGCGAGGAATCGGGTACGCTCGATATTGTCCTTGATAGACTCGCAGATTTTAACGAAAAACAACAGGCGCTGAGAGGAAAAATACGGGCAGCCCTTGCCTACCCCATATTCATGTTCGTTATCGGCAGTATTGTCCTCTTTATCCTGACCACATTCTTGATTCCTAAAATTACCACTATCTTCAATGACATGCACCAGACACTTCCCGGTATCACGATTGTCATGATATCGGTGAGCAGCTTTCTGAAATCGTTCTGGCTGCTGATTCTTTTTCTGATTATTGCCGCCATAATCGGAATCAGATATATATTTGCCAAGACGGTCCGGGGGCAATATATCAGGGACAGGTTAAAACTTACGATCCCCTTATCGGGACCGTTACTCCATAAAATAGCTGTGGCGCGCTTCAGCCGAACGCTGGGCACGCTCCTGCAAAGTGGGGTCCCTCTTTTGACGGCTCTTTCCATAGTCAAAAATGTCGTCAATAACCGGTTAATTGCCGACGTCATTCAGGAAGCAAGCAAAGAGGTCGAGGAGGGACAGAATTTGTCGGGAACGCTTTCGAAGAGCAGTCTGTTCCCACCCATGACAATTCAAATGATATCGGTGGGCGAACAGAGCGGAACACTCGAGGCTATGCTCTACAAGGTTGCCGACAGTTATGAAACTGAAGTTGAATCATCAATACTGGCCATGACAGCAATCCTGGAACCGGTTATGATTCTTGTCATGGGCTTTTTCGTCGGTCTTATCGTTATCTCGATATTACTGCCGATTTTTGAAATGAATCAACTCATCAGGTGAAATAACGGTGCACGCACCGAATTGCCAGGAGACGAATATGAAACGAAAACGTGATGACCGGGGATTTACCCTGATTGAATTGATGGTTGTGATCGTCATTCTGGGTATTCTCGCAGGATTGATTATCCCGCGGATCATGAGCCGCCCCGAAGAGGCCCGACGGTCCAAGGCACGGCTGCAGATTGAAAGTCTGGAAACTGCCTTGAAACTTTATAAACTCGATAATTTTTCATACCCGACGACGGAACAGGGTCTCCAGGCCCTGGTCGAAGCCCCGACAGTCGGAAGCCTTCCCAAGAACTGGAGAAAAGGTGGATACCTGGAAAAAGGGAAGGTCCCCAAAGACCCCTGGGATAATGATTACGTCTATCTGAGCCCGGGAACCCACGGTGATTTCGATATCATTTCATATGGTGCCGACGGAGAGCAGGGTGGTGAAGACAAGGACAAGGATATTAACAGCTGGGAAACAGACTAATGACGGTTTCACCCTCATTGAATTGACCGTCGTCGTCTTTCTCGTCAGCTTCATGCTCCTTCTCGCCGTACCGCGGGTCCGTGACACCGTGCTCACGGACGGATTGAAATCCACGGTAAATCATCTGGCAAACACAGCACGGGAACTGAGAAGTGATGCGGCTCGCAACCAGGTCGATTATATTCTTCACCTGGATCTCAACAACAACCTCATCTGGACATACAGCATAGACATGTCGCCGGAAGCTAAAAGTGAAATGAAAGAGCGATCATTCCACATCCCGGAAGACGTTAAAATTGAAGATATATATCGATTCGGGGGGAACAAGGTCATTGACGGAGAAGCAACCATACGATTCTACAAAAGAGGGTATGCACAACCGACGGTGCTCCATCTCGCCCGAAAAGACGACCGGTTCACCGTCATTTTTGAACCGTTCGTAAGTCTCATCAAAACCTATGACAGATACATCGATTACCGCCCTCCTGATTAGACCGATAAACATATGTGCTTCCTTCCTTTGTTTATAACGGGGCATCCTTTTCCTGCAACTGAATTTACTTTCTCAAGGCCTCTCGTATGATTTTACAGGAAATCACGAAACCGAAAGCAAGCAGAACGAGAACGATTATGCGGAGAACAATCATGTGAAGTGCCGTATCCGATCCTCCGGCAGCCATCGCCATCACGGGCAAGAACAGCAGGCAACACAGAATGATTATTATTGTTGTGATGTTTTTAAAACGTACGTTCATTTTTCTATCTCCTTCGAGCAGGCTGATATGAGCGGTTCATGAACAGGGTGGCTGCCAAATTATCCGTAAAAGGACAAAACTTCATAACGTTTCAAATGTTACGTGTCACAGAATGTGCGAGTTTATAAGGGGACAGGATGTACACGTAAGTGAAAACTACTGGAAGGCCAAACTGTCATATTTTATCTTTTGAACGTCCGAAATCTGCTTCGACCACGAATCGGCTCACGGTCTTTACCCTGTCCCCTCTTTTTTACCCCTTTATCATGTCAATAATGCACCCCTTAATTCCAGGGTCATAGATTCACATAATCGAAGAATACAAACACGGCACCTGCTTTAAAATTTATATATTGGTGAGCAAGTTGTATGCCAGTGGGTCAACTTTTTTTCCGGCCCATGCATGTTATTTATTTTAATGTAATAACAATATGTTAGAAGAACTACATGCCACATCTGCGCATGCAAAATCATGAATTTCGTTACCGTTGCAAGGACATTTGCCTGTGAACTACATTGTTTGAAGGTGGGCAACTCCAAAATATGAGAGATGAATAATAAACCCTACAAGAAAAAAGAGGCTCAATTTCGATTATTAGACCTGAAAACGGCATTACTTCTCAAAATTGGGGAAAAAAGTGAGGCGAACATCACACAGGGCGGTCCGAATTTTCGGCTACGGAGCATTGTCGAAGCCATAGGCACGAAACAAGGCATGGCAAATCAACAATTGAAAAACAACCTGCATCATGTTAGAAACACATAATATCAAACTATTATCAGCTTTTATCACGGTACTATATTATGTCTGTCTACGGATATTCATCGTTGAAAAATATACGTAATCTCAAAAAACATTTCCGAACCCGCTTAAAAAAACAAACGACACAAATCACAGAAACGCCCGGGTTCACTCTCCTCGAGGTTATGATCGCCATGGCTATACTTGCCATAGCACTTGTTGCTGTTTTCCAATCGCAGTCCCAAAGCGTCTCCATGGTCGGCCAGTCCCGGTTCGAAACAACGGCGGCTCTGCTCGCGCAGAGCAAAATGGCCACAATAGATGCGATGAAAACCGGCGATATTACCTCTGACAACGGTACTTTCGATGATGACTTTCCCGATTACACATGGGCAGTTGAGGTATCGGATACTGCATCGGAGAGTGTTAAGAAAATTTCGGTAACGATTGTGAATAAACAAATGACGTCAAATAACACTTACACACTCGTGCTCTACAAATTTGCCAAAAAATAGCTATCATCTATCATGCATTTCAGGAGGCACGTTTTCTGCAGAAGCATAATGAACATCGACGGTGACACCGATGAGAAACAGGGGATTCACATTAGTTGAAATACTGATTGCCATATCCATTCTGGCAATTGTGTTGACAACGATCTATGCCGCTTATACCGGCACGTTACGTATTGTCAGGGATACGGAATATGGCGATGATATTTACAGTATGGCCCGTGTCACATTGAAACGCATGACAGACGATCTGGAATCCATATGCACCCATAAGAAATCCTTCAAGTTTTTTTCATTCCAAAATCAATTCGATGATCAAAAATTCACTGATATATCCTTTCTTTCATCGGCTCATGTGAGTTTCGACGATACTCCATCCACCGGCAATGCAAGCATCGGTTACTTTATCAGGGAAGGATCCGATAAAGAAACTTACGTTCTTATACGGAGAGACGAGCGCTTCAGAGGTGAAGAAGGGGAATTTACTGACACGGATAGAGATAAAGGATATATTATCTGCGATCATATCCAATCCGTTACCTATACCTTCTATGATGGAAAGGGAAATGAATATGAAACCTGGGATTCAGGTTCAGACACCACCAGGGATAAGGCACCCACAATGGTTTCTATCCATTTAGATCTGACGAATCCCGATGATAGAGACAATCCTTACCGATTCATGACGACTGTTCGCATACCCATGGCAGGTGCTAAATGAAGAACACTCTTCTGAATAACCACGGTGTCGCATTAATACTTGTTCTCCTGATGATCAGTATCATAATCGCGATAACGATTCAGTTCACTATTACAACCAGGTCGGAGCTATATGAATCTGCCGATCTGCGTGACAGTATCAAACTTCTCTACATCGCAAAGTCAGGATTCAATATGAGTGAAGCCCTTTTATACGAAGATGACAAAGATGTCGATTCCTTTCATGACGACTGGGCGAAACTGGTTTTACTTTCTGCACAATCGAGTATCCTCTTTGACAAAGGACATTTTCAACTGAATATTGCCGATGAATCTGGTAAGATTCAGATTAACACATTGATAACGAATAACGAATATAACGACAGAATAAAGGAAATGTTGCTTCGATTGTTGAATCTTCCCGAGTTTAACCTTGAAGAACCGGAGGCCCGTGATATTGTTGATGCAATCAAAGACTGGATCGATGAAGATGACGAGACAACAGAATTCGGAGCTGAAAATGCATATTATCAAGGATTGGAACAGCCATATCAGTGCAAGAACGGGAAATTGGATTGTCTGGAAGAGCTGTTGATGATAAAGGGAATAACGAGGGATCTCTTTTACGGCACAGTCGAATCACCCGGAATCGCAGATTTTCTCACGCTTTATGGTGAGGGAAAAATAAACATCAACACAGCTTCGACTGTCATTTTGAAAGTCCTCAATCCTGAGATAACAGAGGAAATGGTTTCCGACATGGATGAGTATAGAAAAAACGATGATAACAACCTTACTGACATATCGTGGTATAAAAATGTAACAGGGATGGCGACAATATCCATTGACCCCGAGCTGATAACCACGAAAAGCAATGTATTCAAAATAGTATCAACCGGTTATTTTGATAACATGACGAAAACCGTAACCGGTATAGTTGACAGGACCAATGCGGATGCAATAAAAATACTGTCCTGGAGAGTAGATTGAAAACACGTAATGAGATAGTCATTACAGGAGGCGCAATCCCCCTCACGACAGAAAACCTGATGGGAATATTACAATATGCCTGCCTTTTCCACTAATGGAAAGCAGCAGAATAAATTAATGAAGAGAGCTGTCAATGCCCGAAAAGATACTTGGTCTTGACATTAGCCAAGACACGATAAAAGCGGTACAGGTTATTCCTGAACTGAAAGGATATGAAGTTATCAGTACCCGGTTAATCGATATCAAGCATGTCGGTGGTATACACAATGCCCTCGAACAGTTATTTGAAAACGATGCATTAAGGAGCAGCCTATGTATACTGTCACTTCCGACAAAGCACTTTTCTTTTCGAACTATTAAACTTCCGTTTAAAAATAAAAACAAAATCAATCAGACCATCCCGTATGAACTCGAACCGTTTGTTCCCCATCCTATCAGCGATGTGCTCATCGATTATATAATCGTAGATCAGTCTCATCATTCCAAGATGCTTGCTGCCGTAATTCCCAAAGTCCGGGCTGAAGAGGCAATGCAACAGCTCAGTGAACACCAGGTGGAAGCATCAATCATCGATATCGATGCGGTACCGGTTGCCTCAAAACTTCTTGCCGGCGGCATGGCGGCAGACGGATGCGGTCTTGTGCTCGATATCGGTGCGCGGGATACGACAAGTGTCCTCTTTACGGATAGGAGAATCCACCATGTAAGACATTATTCGTTCGGCGGAGAGACGCTGACTGAAGTTCTGGCAGTCGCGGCAGGCACAAAGTTCGCCGACGCCGAATGGGATAAAAGGGAAGGGCTCGCGAATGGAGCGGACAACATAATTTCAGAAACCTGTGAGAAATTCTT